>JBEINN010000148.1:0-2543 GCA_040378115.1 Candidatus Planktophila sp.
CCTTCACGGATACTTCTTGTAGTGCACAAACTTCTTGCAGGGCAGGAGGGACTCGAACCCCCAACCGGCCGCTTTGGAGACGGCAACTCTAGCCAATTGAGCTACTGCCCTTCGCGAGAGCATGGCGAAACCATAGGGAAAAGCAAACCCTCGTGAGCGTCGAAGTGTAGAGGCAAGGTGGGGTTCAGGTCTAACTCGAGCCAGGAATACGGCAGACTTACGCCTATGAAACCTCGTATCTCAGCCCGAATTTCAGCTATCGCAGAATCAGCCACTTTGGCTGTTGATGCAAAGGCAAAGGCGCTTAAGGCAGCAGGCCGTCCAGTTATTGGCTTTGGTGCGGGTGAACCTGATTTTCCAACACCTGATTATATCGTTGAAGCTGCAGCTGCTGCAACCAAAGTTGTAGCAAATCACCGTTACACACCAACACCAGGTTTGCCGGATCTACGAGATGCGATCGTTGCGAAAACAATGCGTGATAGTAATTATCAAATCACCGCTGATCAGGTTTTAGTAACAAATGGTGGAAAGCAATCTGTTTACCAGGCTTTTGCATCGATTATTGATCCAGGTGATGAAGTTCTTCTTCCATCTCCTTATTGGACTACTTACCCTGAGTGTGTGAAGTTGGCGGGCGGAGTAAGTGTTGAAATCTTTGCCGATGAAACTCAAAACTATTTAGTATCGGTTGAGCAACTGGAAGCAGCACGAACACCAAAAACTAAAGCCTTGCTTTTCTGCTCACCATCAAATCCAACAGGATCTGTTTATTCTGTGGAACAAGTTAAGGCTATTGGCCAGTGGGCAGTAAAGAACAACATCTGGGTTATTTCTGATGAAATTTACGAGCACTTGTTATATGACGGTGCTAAAGCGCCATCAATGCCAGTTGTCGTTCCTGAACTTGCTGACACCTGCATCATCATTAATGGTGTTGCAAAGACATATGCAATGACTGGTTGGCGAGTAGGTTGGATGATCGGACCTAAGGATGTCATCAAGGCCGCAACAAACTTGCAGTCACATTTGTCATCAAATGTTTCAAATGTTTCACAGCGCGCAGCAATTGCAGCGTTGAATGGAAATCTAGATGCTGTTCACAAGATGGGCGAAGCATTTAACCGCCGCCGCAAACTTATTGTTGGATTGCTGAACGAGATCCCTGGCTTTGATTGCCCAACACCAACAGGTGCCTTTTATGTTTACCCTTCAGTTAAGGGTGTGCTGGGAAAGACTATTCGCGGTAAAACTCCTACAACTTCAGCTGAATTAGCAACGCTGTTGCTGGAAGAGGTTGAAGTTGCAGCGGTTCCCGGTGAAGCATTTGGTCCATCTGGATATCTACGTTTCTCTTACGCAACTAGTGATGAAGATATTGTTGAAGGTATTGGACGCATCAAAAAGCTACTTACTGAAGGCTAAAGCTCTATCCCCACAAGGTTTACTTCAGCTTCAAGGGTTATTCCAAATACCTCTTTAACTTGATTGCGTGCGCGTTTTGCAAGTTCAGCAATATCTGTTGCTGTTGCTGTTCCCGAATTAGTAAGTGCCAATACATGTTTTGTAGAAACTCGTGCACCACCAACTTGGTCACCCTTGTGTGTACCTGAGTTTTCAATTAACCAAGCAGCAGAAATCTTTACTCTTCCATCAAGCAAAGGCCATTTCGGTGCAGCGTTAGGAAGTGCATCGGCTTGCTGCTGAGAAATAATCGGATTAGTAAAGAATGATCCTGCAGACCATGAATCATGATCTTCATGTGAGAGCAACATTCCTTTGCTTGCACGAAGTTCTAGAACAGCAGCTCGTGTTTCTTTAACCGATGCTTTATCCCCTGGCTCGACACCTAACTTCTTGGCAAGCTCAAGATAAGTAATCGGATCGCTCATTTCCCCAATTCGAATCTGGAACTGCACATCTAAAACAATGTAACGGCCGGGATGAGACTTAAAGTGAGAATTTCGGTAAGTGAATTCGCATTCGGCATTTGTAAAAGTCTTGATCACTTTTTCCTGGCGATCATATGTACGAACCCTTGTTATGAACTCTGCAACTTCGTGGCCATATGCACCAATATTTTGAATTGGCGCAGCACCAACTGTTCCTGGGATTCCGCTAAGAGTTTCTAGTCCTGCGTAACCACGATCAATTGTTGTTTGAACAAAGGAGTCCCAATCTTCGCCCGCACCAATAGTTAGCGTCGCACCGCTGCAGGCATCGACTTCGGCTTTAACAGAGTTGTTTGAAATGCGAATAACAGTGCCATCAAAGCCTTTATCTGAAACAAGAAGGTTTGTTCCTCCACCAAGAATGAGGACTGGTGAATCACCAGCTTGTTCAATCGCTGCGATGATTTCGGCTTCATTTGAAACCTGAATGATTTTCTTTGCCGGTCCACCCACCCGCAAGCTGGTGTATTTGGATAGATCGGTCATGAAAGAAGGTTACCTGCGAGGAGACAAAATTGCGTCTTTGCCTCTGTACTTATCAAGGATCCGGTCGTAATTTTTCTTTGATTGAAGTTCGCGGTATTCAGGATC
>JBEINN010000069.1:0-5097 GCA_040378115.1 Candidatus Planktophila sp.
CAAAAAACCAAAGTTCACCAACAAACACAAGCAAGGGAAAGGTCCGTGCATGACAACAGCACATCCAGAACTCGAAGGCCTAGGCAACTACGAATACGGTTGGTCAGATAAGAGCACGATTGGCGATAACGCTAAGCGTGGACTTAATGAAGATGTTGTACGTGACATCTCATCGAAGAAGTCTGAACCACAGTGGATGCTTGACCTTCGTCTCAAGGGACTTTCTTTGTTTGATAAGAAACCAATGCCTAATTGGGGTTCAGATCTTTCGGGAATTTTCTTTGACACGATTAAATACTTCGTGCGCTCAACCGAGAAGCAGGCAACAACGTGGGATGACCTTCCTGATGAGATCAAAAATACATATGATCGTTTAGGTATTCCGGAGGCTGAAAAGCAGCGTCTTGTGTCAGGTGTTGCTGCGCAGTACGAGTCAGAGGTTGTTTACCACTCGATCCGCGAAGATTTAGAAGCTCAGGGAGTTATTTTCCTTGATACAGATAGCGCACTGAAGCAGCACCCTGAATTATTCAAGGAGTACTTCGGCACCGTTATTCCAGTTGGAGACAACAAGTTCGCTGCACTTAACACAGCGGTTTGGTCTGGCGGTTCATTTATTTATGTTCCCAAGGGTGTTCACGTGGATATTCCTTTACAGGCATATTTCCGAATTAACACTGAGAACATGGGTCAGTTCGAACGCACATTGATCATTGCTGATGAAGATTCATACATTCACTATGTAGAAGGCTGCACAGCGCCAATTTACAAGTCAGATTCACTTCACTCTGCAGTTGTTGAAATTATTGTTAAAAAGGGTGCGCGCGTTCGTTACACCACCATTCAAAACTGGTCTAACAACGTATACAACTTGGTAACAAAGCGTGCAACATGCGCCGAAGGTGCAACCATGGAATGGGTCGATGGAAACATCGGTTCAAAGGTAACCATGAAGTACCCAGCGATCTTCTTAATGGGTCCTCATGCAAAGGGAGAGACCTTGTCTCTTGCTTTTGCAGGTGAAGGCCAACACCAGGATTCAGGTGCAAAGATGGTTCACGCAGCTCCATACACATCGTCATCTGTGATTTCTAAATCGGTAGCACGTGGTGGAGGTCGTACCTCTTACCGTGGACTTGTTCAGGTGCAAGAAGGTGCGCATCATTCAAAGAGCACAGTTAAGTGCGATGCATTGTTGGTTGACACAATTTCACGTTCAGACACATATCCGTATGTTGATATTCGTGAAGATGATGTTTCGATGGGTCACGAAGCGACAGTTTCAAAGGTGAGCGATGATCAGTTGTTCTACCTCATGTCACGTGGACTCAACGAAGATGAGGCCATGGCAATGATCGTGCGCGGGTTCATCGAACCAATCGCACGCGAACTTCCAATGGAGTACGCACTAGAGCTCAATCGCCTTATTGAACTTCAGATGGAAGGTGCTGTCGGTTAATGTCAGTTTTAACTACTAATTACTTAACACCGACGGGTCGTGAAGAGGCGTGGCGTTTTACGCCGCTGAAACGTCTTCGTGGTCTACATGATGGAGCTGCGGTTCAATCAGATCGCGAATCTTTGGTTACAAAGGGTGCATTGCCGTCCGGAGTTACATTTACTCGCGAAAGCCTAGAACCACTTTCTGAATCAGATGATGTCATTATCGAGCGCGTCAGGGGAGCCGTTAGTTCTGTTGCCCACCTTGCTATCGCAGCAAAGACTGAAGTCGCTGAGCCGATCTTCTTGGGTCGTTCAGCGGGTGCACTAGATACCGCTGAATTCTCACGGGTACGCATCTCGCTTGGAACTCACGCAGTAGCAACTGTGATTGTTGAAAATACGACAGATACTGTTTTGGCAGAGGATCTCGAGATTTATCTGGCTCCAGGCTCAAATCTTAAGTTCGTAACCCTTCAAGAATTTGAGTCAAAGTCGGTTTACACAGCTCGTCATCACGCCATAGTTGATAAGGATGCAACTTTCAAATCAATTACTGTCACAGTAGGCGGAGATGTTGTACGAATTCTTCCAACCGTGGCTTTCAAGGCACCGGGTGCATCTGCAGATCTTCTGGGTGTTTACTTTGCAACCGCAGGACAGTTCTTTGAACACCGTAATCATATTGATCACGCAGTTCCTCACGCTAAATCAAATGTGAACTACAAAGGTGCATTAGCGGGACAGGATGCGCATACAGTGTGGATTGGTGATGTTTTGATTCGTGCTGCTGCCGAAGGCACAGACACTTACGAACTCAACCGTAATCTGCTGCTCTCAGATGGTGCACGTGCCGACTCAGTGCCAAACCTTGAAATTGAAACAGGTGAAATCGTTGGCGCAGGACACGCAAGCACAACTGGTCGTTTTGACGATGAGCAGTTGTTCTATTTGATGTCACGCGGAATCGCTATGGCAGATGCACGACGTTTAGTCGTTAGAGGTTTCTTCAATGAAATCGTCACTGAAATCGGCAATGATGAAGTGCAAAACCGAATCATGGATCGCATTGATAATGAACTTGAAAAGGCGGCCCGCAATGGCTGATCTAGCTTTAGACCAGATTGCAGAGGGTAAGCCAGTTCGTCTTGAGAAAGATGGCAAAACTATTTGCGTCGCACGCGTGGGGGATGAGGTTTTTGCGATTGCAGATACTTGCACCCACTCAGATGCATCACTTTCCGAAGGCGATATCACTGGATTCAAAATCGAATGCTGGCTTCATGGAGCTGAATTCGATCTTCGCACCGGACAAGCGTTAACCCTTCCAGCGAACATTCCACTTGAAACGTATGCAGTATCAATCGACGGAAACGCCGTCACGGTAAAGATTTAGTAACGAGAGAAGAGAGAAAATAATGAGCACACTAGAAATCCGTAACCTGCAGGTCTCTGTCAACACAGATGATGGAATGGTCGAAATCCTTAAGGGAGTGGATCTGACTATAAAGTCAGGTGAAACTCACGCGATCATGGGTCACAATGGCTCAGGTAAATCAACTCTTGCTTACTCGATCGCCGGACATCCTAAATACACAATCACAGGTGGATCAGTAACTCTGGATGGCGCAGATGTTCTGGACATGACAGTTGATGAGCGTGCCAAGGCAGGACTATTTCTTGCAATGCAGTACCCAGTAGAAGTTCCAGGAGTATCTGTATCTAACTTCCTTCGTACCGCAGCAACAGCTCTACGTGGCGAAGCCCCAAAGCTACGCACATGGGTGGGAGAAGTTAAGGATGCAATGGAAGCACTTAACATGGATCCAGCTTTTGCTACGCGTAACGTAAACGAAGGTTTCTCAGGTGGAGAAAAGAAGCGTCATGAAATCATGCAGCTCGAACTTCTCAAGCCGAAGATGGCCATTTTGGATGAAACAGATTCAGGTCTTGATGTTGATGCGCTCCGAATCGTTTCTGAAGGTGTAAACCGTGCAAAGGCAGCTAATGATCTTGGTGTCATTTTGATTACGCACTACACACGTATCTTGCGTTACATCAAACCTGATTTTGTTCATGTATTTGCCAATGGTCGCATCGTCGAACAAGGTGGACCAGAACTTGCCGAAAAGCTAGAGGCAAATGGTTACGCAGATTATGCGAGCAAGTAAGGACCAATGAGTTTCGACGTCGCGAAGGTACGCAAAGATTTTCCAATCTTTGAACGTACTATTCGCGATGGAAAAAAACTTATATACCTAGATAGCGGAGCCACAAGTCAGAAACCGTTGTCAGTTATTGATGCTGAAAGCAATTTTTACAAGTTCAACAATGCTGCCGTACACCGCGGTGCTCACCAGTTAGCTGAAGAAGCAACGGATGCCTACGAGGGTGCACGACTTAAAGTCGCCAACTTCTTGGGTGCTGCGGAAGATGAGATTGTCTTCACAAAGAGTGCCACAGAATCCTTAAACCTCATTGCTTATGCGATGGGTAATGCCGAACCGGGTTCACGTTTTGCGCTGACATCTAGCGATCGCATTGTTGTGACTGAGATGGAGCACCACGCAAACCTGATTCCTTGGCAGCAACTTGCCGCTCGAACAGGTGCATCCCTGTCCTGGTTTGAGGTAACTCCTGAAGGTCGTTTAGATCTATCCACCATTGATTCAGTTATTACCGAGGGAACCAAAGTTGTTGCCTTGACGCACCAATCAAACGTTTTGGGAACAATCAATCCGCTAGATGCAATTATTAAACGTGCACACGAAGTTGGCGCTGTAGTGGTCCTTGATGCATGCCAATCAGTTCCACATATGCCAATTGATGTTAAACAACTAGGTGTGGATTTCATAACTTTTTCCGGTCATAAGGCAGTTGGCCCAACTGGCGTAGGTGTCTTGTGGAGTTCTTTGCTTAATGATCTTCCACCATTTCTCTTCGGTGGTTCAATGATTGAAACAGTAACCATGAGATCGGCAACATGGGCACCAGCTCCTCGCAAATTTGAAGCTGGCGTACCCAATATGGCTCAGGCGGTAGGACTCGGTGCTGCAATCGATTACTTAACAAATATTGGTATGGATGCAATTTTTGATCATGAAGTTCAGTTAACTGGTTATCTGATCAAGGGTTTGCTGGCGATACCTGAACTTTCTATCGTAGGTCCCAACAACACAGATTCTCGCGGTGGTTCGGTTTCATTTACTGTAGGTCAGATTCATCCGCATGATCTTGGACAGTATTTGGACAGCCAAGGTGTTGCGGTTCGCACAGGACATCACTGCGCGTGGCCATTAACACGAAAACTGGGAGTTCCTGCGACTACTCGTGCTTCCTTGTATTTGTACAATGATGAATCTGACTGTGATGCTTTGTTCGCAGCAATTCTTGGCGCACAGAAATACTTTGCTTAATGGAACTAGACAGCCTGTATCAAGAAGTGATCTTGGATCACTACAAGCATCCACTCAATAAGGGTTTATCCGAGACCTATGGTGCACAGGTTCATCACATTAACCCGAGTTGTGGAGATGAAATAACTCTGAATATCTCCGCCAAGGATGGGGTTATTTCCTCGATCACTTGGGACGGGGTTGGTTGTTCTATCTCGCAGGCTAGTGTTTCGATCGCAAGTGATTTGTTGGTCAACAAAAG
>JBEINN010000079.1:0-4667 GCA_040378115.1 Candidatus Planktophila sp.
CTGGAGCCGTAAATCATGTAAACGATGTCGAAAGCTCGCAAGGAGTCAATAACGGTAATCACGATGATAATGATGTTTACAGGCTTCATAGTAGGCAGAATCACCTTGCGGAAGGTTTGCCATTCTGTTGCACCGTCGATTGCCGCCGCCTCTTTAAGGGATGCATCCACTGACTTTAAGCCTGATAAATAAAGAAGCATGATGTAGCCGATATGACGCCAGGAAGCTATACCAAGAATTACATAGGTATTAATGTCATAGTTTCCATAAATTGAAATTGGATTCGAAATATCACGGCCCATGATTCCTTGAACGAAACCACCTGGTTGCAACATAAAGTTCCAAATAATTCCGGTGACAGCAAGGGAAAGAACTACAGGAACAAAAAATGCTGATTCATAAAAGCGGTGTCCACGAATTTGTCGATCAATTTGATACGCCAGAAGAATTCCTAGAGGTGTTGCGATGAGTCCAAACCAGAATAACCAAATAACGTTGTTCTGAATTGCATCCCAAAAAACCGGTGTTCCAGTAAAAATGTTGTTGTAATTTTCAAATCCAGCCCATTTGATATCTGAGATATGAATGCCAGACCAAAATGTAAATGACAGTCCGATTGTTCCAATTGCTGGCACCCACACTAAGAGAACGTGAAATGCGGTTGGGATTCCTACAAAAGCCGTAAGCGTTAATCGATCTTTCCGAGAAAATGCTCGACGGCGACGAACTGTTGAGTTCGTCGCCGTCGAGGTCATAACAATTATCCTATCCTAAAATTCACTTTACTACTATGAATTAAAGAGCAGGTAGTGCATCCCATTGTGCCTGTACTGATTCAAGGATCTTGTTAATATCCTTTGGAGCACGTAGGAAGTTTTGAATTGCTGGTGCAACAACTGGGTTCGCGAAATCTTGACGAGTGTCACGATCAAGGAACTGAGTGATGTACTTAGCTTCGCCCATAACAGCAAGTTGTTGCTTCTGGAATGGATCGTAGCTTGAAGTATCTTGACCACTGTTTGCAGATGTGAATGTATTGCCTGAATCAAGACGTGCTTGCATGCCGTCCTTAGACGCAAGCCACTTAACAAGCTCTTTTCCACCTTCTGTGTTCTCACCATTTGCAGCAACGCAAAGACCATCGATAGGTGCATCGATTGTGTCGCGGCCGTGCTCTGGGTTGATTTCTGGGAATGGAACGATCCATAGATCGTCATAGTCAGCCTGTGACAGAGTCTTGAAGTCACCTGAGAACCATGAACCCATCATCATTGCACCGCACTTCTTCTGTAGTAGAAGATCGCGCATGCCTTCCCATGAAATATCTAGAACGTTCTTGTTCATGTAAGGAATCATCATTTCGAAGTACTTGAAGACTTCTGCAACCTTCGCATCTGTCCACTTTTCCTTACCTGCAAGAAGATCAACGTGGAACTGGTATCCGTTGATACGAGCGTTAAGAATGTCGAAGGTTCCCATTGCTTCCCAGCCACCCTTGTCACCAAGTGCGTAGCCGATGAGGCCCTTCTTCTTTGTTGCTTCTAGCATCTTCATGAAATCATCCCATGTTGCGATGTTCTCAGGATCTAGACCAAGCTCTGTCATCGTTGACTTACGGTAGTGAAGTCCCCATGGGTACCAAGATGTTGGAAGGAAGTATTGCTTTCCATCTGATCCTGTTGATGCAATCTTGTATGACTCAGCGAACTGATCACCGATTTCATCCCAAACACTTGAAACGTCTTCTAGCAGACCTTGATCTGCGTAGAACTGCATACGGTATCCAGCCATCCAGTCAAAACCATCATCAGGTGTTCCCTGTAGATATTGTGAAAGGTTATTCTGGAACGCGTTTGAATCGTTCATGTTGAGAGTTACTGTGTTACCAGTTGCTGTCTCGTAAGCAGTCTTAACTGCTTCGTGCCATTGAACTGAAGATTCTTCTAGTCCACGGCCGCCCCACTTCATTGGGCCGACATCTTTGCTTCCGCAGCCTGCAAGTAGAGAACCACCTGCTGCGATTCCTAAACCACCAACTGCAGCACCCTTAAGTACTGAGCGGCGGGAAATGCCATTATTTAGATCTGACATCATCGTCCTTTTCTGTTAATTGAGCCTTCGAAGGTCATTGGGCTTTGAGGGGTCAAATCCCTTGGACATCAGGAAATCTACGCCCGGGTAGGCTCAATTGATAGGAAGTTCAGGTAACAAAAGGGTCACAAATACCCTCAATATTGCGGAATTTGAAGCTTTTGGCCCGCTTTTTGGGCTGATTGGTGGGCTAAGACCCCCGGGATTGTGTATCTGGCCGCATCAATGACATTCATGGGAGCTTTTCGCTCCCCTACGGCGTCCATCACAAAGTCATCGACCATAAATTGATGGGATCCCCCGTGTCCATTGGAAAGACCGACAAACTCTTTCGGCAATTGCGAGCGATCATGTACTCGCGCAAATCCACCATCCCAAAGATTTGGTGGAATGTAATCGGGTTTAAGTGAATATGGATTTTCTACATCTGAAAATGTTCCGATTTCATCAGTAATGATGTCAAAAGAATTTTTGGTTGCCCATGATGCGTATCCAACTTGCTGTTCAAAAGATCCTTCAGTGCCAAAGATGCTCATGCGAACTGTTGATTCCAAGGGAGCAGTTCCGACACGTCGCAATTCGGCGATTCGCATTACTCCACCATCACTTGTTTCAAACAATGCAATTTGGTTGCTCTGATCGTTTTGCCACATACTGACATTTGAATCAAAGATTCCATCACCTGCGGCGTCCTTGAGTCCAATGCATGTTACTGAAGTTGCTTGAGCGCCAGTTACCGAAAGAATTGTGCTGACTGAGTGCGTTGAATACAGCATCGGTGGAAAGCTTGCGGTTGATTTCCAATCATCGCCGCCATTAGCTGCGTATGCATCACTAAATCCATGGGACATGTCATGCAGGTATTCGCCTTCTCCGTAGACAAATTTACCCATCAGGCCTTCTGTAAACTTTTTACGTGAAAAAACAACAGCTGGATAATAGAAACTTGTTTCCGCCATAAAGTAAGTGAGCTTAGTTTTACTCGACGCTTCAACAAGTTGCGAAACTTCTTCTTGAGTAATACCCATTGGAACGGCAGTATAAACATGACGACCATTTTGAATTGCCTCTAATGCAATCTGCGCGTGCGTCCATCGGGGAGTGAAGATTGCTACCGCATCAAAATCGCTTTCCCAAAGCTCTGAAAGGCTTGCAAATGTTTGCTTGATTGAAAATTTAGCGGCAATACTGGCCCGTCTTTCAGGGTTTGGCTCAACTAAGGCAACTTCTTCCACAAATGGGTGAGCTTGAAACAAGTGGATAAATGAGGATGAAAACTGTCCTCCACCAATTACCGCTAAACGTAACTTCTTCATTCTTACTAAATTGATTTCTCTGTGTCGCTCGGATTTAGCACTTACATTGTTCTGACTCAGGAATGCCAGCTAAGGCTTCTTCAATATGTTCACCGCATCCTGCCCAGGTAACTTTCTGGCAGTTTTGGCATCTAACGGGAGAGCACATGGTTGGAGTCTATAGCCCCGTCAGTTTTACGGCGGCCAGTGCTACCCCTGCAACAATCACCCAGGCCAGTATTCCCATAGCCATAGGACGTGGACCGATAGCGCGGATCGCCTTCCATCTGACACCTGAACCCAGTGCAACCAAACCAGCGCCTAGCATCAACTTGCTGAGCAAAACAATGCTGTCATGCAGACCGTCGTTGATATCAACAAGGTTGTTCAGAGTTGCAACTGCAATGAATCCCAGAACAAAAAATGGAATCAGTGGAACCTTGGCAGATTCAACTTCTTGCTTACCCTGTGAACTTAACCAACGTCGATGGCGCAAAGATAAAATCAAAACGATAGGAGCAAGCAAACAAACTCTGGCAAGCTTTACAACGATCGCATACTTATCGGCATCATCGCCCCACACGGATGCGGTTGCAACTACTTGTCCAACATCATGTACAGCTGCACCTGCCCAGGCACCAAACTCGCGAGTGTCAAGATTAAGTGCGTGGCCAATTAATGGCAGCATAAAAATAGAGAGAGTCCCACACAGAGCAATCAAACCAATCGCATATGAAGTCTCTTCTTCTGTGGCACGAGTTTGCGGCTTAATCGCAGCAACTGCGGTTGCTCCACAAACACCAAAACCCACACCAATAAGTAATCCCAGATCGCCAGACATCTTGAAAAGCTTTGATAACCCAAGGATTCCAAAAATTGTAAAAGTCACAACTATCACAACCGTGATTACACCTTTGAGGCCGATCTCTTTCAGAGATATGACGCTTACTTGTGCACCCAATAAGGCAACACCAATGCGCATAATTGTCTTGCTCGAAACCTTGGTTGCAGGTGCGGCAAATGCTGGCCACTGGGCAAAGTTTGCGACCAAAAATCCAAAGGCCACACACAAGGCCAGTGGGCTTATCGCCGACTGCATATTGTTTATTTGGAAAGCAATAGCAACCAATACGCCAATTAAACCGAAGCCTGGTGCGTAGGTCTTAACCATTTAGAAACCTAATTGTGAAAAGACTTGATCGGTAATGGTTATTTCATGGTCAAGGCTGAGTTTTTCAGGGTTTACACGGTTAACTCCTGGAAGGCGTCCCCCTGCTGCAC
>JBEINN010000166.1:0-1869 GCA_040378115.1 Candidatus Planktophila sp.
CATGAGGATGCTCTGGACCTGCGTACACCTTTAGCTTTGAAGCGATCTGACGACCTAGTGAATTCTTTGGAAGCATTCCCTTGATTGCCTTTTCAACTGCACGTGTTGGGTGCTTCTCAAGAAGCTCGCCGTACACAGTAGAGGTTAAACCGCCTGGGAAACCTGAGTGATGGTGTGACCACTTCTGTGATGCCTTGTTACCTGACAATGCAATCTTTTCCGCATTTATAACAATGACGAAGTCGCCCATGTCCATGTGTGGTGCAAATGTTGGCTTGTGCTTTCCACGAAGAAGAACGGCAGCATGTGTTGCAAGACGGCCCAAGACCACATCTTGTGCATCGATGATGTGCCAGTTACGGACCGCATCACCAGCTTTTGGACTGTATGTACGCACGCTCTTGCCTACCTTCTTATAGTTATCTCTACTTAGATGAAACTGGACGGCGCTCTTTCAAGCGCAGAAGGGAAAGAATACCCGCGTCAGGCTCAGGGGTCAAAATTGCCCTTTAAATCACGCTCGGATAGTCCACCTGGCGCAGGGTGAGGCCACACGATGGAAAAACCAAGCTATCTGAGATGCGAACTTTATTTGCCAGGGTCTGCTCGATCCATTCTGGGCCAAAGCGCCCATCTGCCACGCAGACAACCGCCCCGACCAAGTTGCGAACCATTGAATAACAGAATGAATCAGCAACGACATCACCGATGAGCAACCCGGCAGAACCTCTGGTCCATTGGAAGCGTTGCAGATTGCGAATAGTTGTAGAGCCTTCACGGAACTTGCAGTATGCGGCAAAGTCATGGCTGCCCAACATCGACGCACTTGCCTGATTCATGAGATCGACATCTAGCGTTCGATACCAGCCAGCCACATCTAGGCGATCCAGCGGCGGAATCGTTTGATTGCCATCCAAAATCTTGTATGTGTAGTGACGGCGTAGCGCTGAAAACCGTGCATTAAATGGACCAGTAACAACTGAGATTTTCATGATCCGTACATCGGTATCTAACATGCGATTTAATTTGTAGCTTAAATCATCTAAATTCAATGATTCGGGTACATCGACATGGATGACCTGACCTGTGGCATGCACACCTGCATCTGTACGCCCCGCAACGATTGTTTCAATCTTTGATTGAGTTGCAGTTGTTAGCGCTTTCTCTACTTCTTCCTGCACCGTTCTGCGATCTGGTTGAACAGCCCATCCAGAAAAGTTTGTTCCATCGTATGCAAGATCAATCCGTAAACGAAGAAACCCACTCTCAGGGTAGAGAGTGGGTTCCGTCATGATAATAATTTCTAAAAAAGAAAGTTTTACTTATCTTTCTCAGTTAGTAGCTCAATTACCGCCATTGGTGCGTTGTCACCCTTGCGAGGACCGACCTTAGTAATACGTGTGTATCCACCTTCGCGTGTTGCAAAACGTGGACCGATTTCAGTGAACAGAGTATGTACAACGCTCTTGTTCTGAATCTGAGCCATGACCTGACGACGTGCAGGTAGATCACCCTTCTTAGCAAAAGTAATTAACTTCTCTGCCAATGGACGTAAGCGCTTAGCCTTTGCCTCGGTTGTTGTGATCTTGCCGTGCTCGAACAACTGCTCTGCAAGTGTGCGTAGGAGTAGTCGCTCATGTGATGGGCCTGAACCCAGACGAGGACCTTTACTTGGTGTTGGCATTATCGATTCTCCTAGGCCTGCTCTGCATCGACGAAATCATCGTCGACTGATGCGTTGTAGTTCTGATGTTGTGTTGGATCGAAACCAACTGGGCTGTCCTTAAGAGACATTCCCATTGAGACAAGCTTTGCCTTGACCTCATCGATTGATTTTGAACCAAAGTTACGGATATCTAGCAGGTCAGC
>JBEINN010000088.1:0-4345 GCA_040378115.1 Candidatus Planktophila sp.
AAACGGTGAGTTCCTTGCTCTACAGACAATGTGCCATATGCATAAGGGGCTGAGACTTTAAATGTTGTTGACTTGATTCCTGCTTCTTCAGCATATGAAGTTTCAAGGACATCAACCTTGAAAGAGTGACGTTCGCAGTAACGCAAATACATGCGCATGATCATTTCAGCCCAGTCAGCAGCTTCTACGCCACCAGCTTCAGAACGAATAGTGATCAAAGCATCGCGATCGTCATATTCGCCATTTAACAGTGTTTGAACTTCTAATTCGCTGACAGATTTCTTAACCGCATCCAACTCTTTCTCGGCATCCTGAATTCCACCAGGCTCGCCTGCTGCTAATTCGAAAAGGATCGGCAGATCTTCTACGCGCTGACGTAGGCCAGATAACTTTGCAATCTCAGATTGGACACGGGATAAGCGGCTAGTGATCTTCTGCGCTGCTTCTGGGTCATCCCAAAGATTAGGAACGCCCGCCTCTACCTCAAGTTCGGCTGCCTGTTTGCGCAGTTTTGGGAGATCTAAAACCTTTTCAATTGAAACAAGGGTCGCATCAATCGCATCTATCTCTAATTGATACTCGCGTGCGGCCATGGGTTAAGGATAGCCAACCAGCGATGTGCATGCGAATGCCCATCTAAGGCTTATCCGTTATCAGTTAATCCGAATTCCAAACAAGTAGAAACCCTCTTGAACCTTATTGGTTGTTCCCGCAGTAGCAGTCAAAAAGACTGAATTTGTCTTAGAAAACGGAGTCTGAAAAGGAAGTTTCATCTCAGATCGTGTGCTTATTTCTAAAGATGCACCGTCGCAATCAAAATGCGTTAATTCAATGCCTTTTAATTCGTTCCACTTCATATTGGTCTCATCATTGCTCCACGAATTAAGCTCTAGCAAAACCTCGATCCCACCTCTCGTGCAATCAATTGGGATAACGGAGTGCTCTCTTTGCGTTGCTATTGCCTTAGGAACAGTGAACATATTTCCTTTACCCTGGTAATACTTGCTTTTATCTAAAGTGTGAACTCCTCTTTGAGCGGCAGCTTCAGTTGCCTGCACCAAAGAACGCTTAGCAACAATTATGGATGACACATCCGTCATCACCATCAGGGAAGCAACGGTAATTACAAACAGGCCAATCACAATCACCGATATAGATCCCGCCTCTGATCTCAGCTTCTGAATCAGGCTATAGCCACGGACTGAGGTGCTCTTGCGCACTTGCTGATACCTCTCGTTGAGTTTGGTTATCAATGAATGAAATTGTTAGTTTGATTCGACCATTCGCACTTAAACAGGGAAGGTGTGAGCAATCTAAATGGGTTCGCAATGTTGCGATTTCACTGGGGCTTAAATTCCATTGTCTTGCCAACAAATTTGTAGCATCACTCGACAAGTTCCGTGCGGCACCATCATTTTCACTAATTACATACACTCTAAGAACTTCGCGAGCCATAGAACGAGCAATCACTTCATTAGCGCTAATCGAAGAAAAGCTATTGAGATAAATGAATATTGGAATAAACAAAGGAATTGCCAAGGCCACAAATTCGACAATTGCTCCGCCATCTTCTCGACGTAGATGCATTGTGATTTTTCGCCACAAAGAAGATCCTTGATCTATTGGTTGGCTCAATCTTTTACTCATTAATTGGCTCAATCACAGAAATACCAACAACTTGCGTCTTTGGGGCACCGCCAAGTATTTCAATCAACCCTGGAACTAACTGCAGAACACTGTGTGAACGGTGCGTGATAAGCAGGCGTATCTTTCCGACGCCACCACCTATCTCCACTATTTCATCGTCGGGATGAAACTCTTGCGAAATAGCGCGCTCGGCAGCTTCGCCTTGTGCCATCGCTAAATCTGCGTTGCGTAAATTTGTTGCAGAAATCACTTGTGCGCCAATGAGGAAAAGGAAAAGCATGGGGATGAGCACTAAGGCACTTTCTACATTCCCATCCTCGCGCGAAAAGTAAACACGGATGCCTTTGAACACTTAACGAATGCCGTTCATGGAATCAAGCGAGTTCTTCAAAATGGCGGTTAAACGTGGTGCAGCGATAGTCCAAATAGCGGTGACGAGTCCAGTCGTCATCAAAACTACAAGTACCCACCCCGGTACATCGCCACGATCATCTTTGAGTCGAGCAAAAAAGTTATGTTGGATTGTGCTCAGTCTTTGGCGAAGAGTTAATTCGGCGATAAAGGCTCGTTCTAGTAATTTACTCATTATTCCTCTTTCAATGTTTGTAGTTGGTTGGAGATGTACTGAGTGGCAAATACATTCAGTGACGGATGTACTGAGTGATGGATGTACTGAGTGATGGATGTACTGAGTGATGGATGTAATTGCTATTTTCTTTGGTTCGAAAATCACACTG
Organism: Candidatus Planktophila sp.; assembly: GCA_040378115.1. GTDB lineage: Bacteria > Actinomycetota > Actinomycetes > Nanopelagicales > Nanopelagicaceae > Planktophila. The sequence continues at coordinate 2,385 of JBEINN010000088.1, forward strand.
CAGAAAGCCGAATTTCCTGTGGATACTCCACATTGATTTCCCCTGAAATGGGCACATTCATTTCCATTGACATGGGCACTTGGGATGACGGGCAAAACGGGTAAGAGCACCAGGTGCTGGTGATAGGTAATCAAATGTCAATTGCGAACCAATGAACTCGCTGGATCCCGTGTCGATCAATTGAAGAACGGCTTGAGTAGCAACGCCGGCAACTTGATACCCAACCGATACTGGTAGCTCATCACAGTGAGAGTTCACAGGTTCTAGATCTTCCATTCCGTACCGCTCATTTACACCTATCTCTATGCAGCTTTTGCACGGTGATTTAGCGGGAACAACAAGTGGTCCACACAAAGCTGCACCACCAACAATCTGAGCAACAAAGAAATGATCCATGTCATCCCGCATAAGTTGATCGATGAGTTCGGCTGGATACTGTCCAACAACAACACGCAAATTTCTTTCGGGAATCGGGGCGTCAATGCTCCCCTTTACATTTTTTGAAGGAGTTGGGAAAAGTGACCATTCGCGGGCCAACTCCTCCATTCGTGCCACGTAATTCAAGCCATAATCAGTAGTTCTTAGGATTCCAGTTCCTAAATCTAAGTCGCCGATCGAAGATTGCATGCGGCGTGAAGTGATTGAAAATCGGGTGTTTGTAACACCGCTGGCCAATAAAGCATTGTAGATAAGTGTTGCAACACGATTACTGCCATAAATTTCAACTCCAAAACTTTGTCGTGCCGATAAAAGTTCTACGCCACCATCAATAACGCCCTTAATCCATGTTGTCTGACTGAGCTCAGAAACCATTCTTTGTTGAAGTTGTCGATAGGAAGCATCATTACTTTGATCTTCCGTATGTGCTGCCCTTTGTGCGATAGATGATTGAAAGCGATTGTGTAATCTGACTTTCGATTTATTGATATCAACTAGCTGAGCATCTAGTAATTCAACAATGACATTTTCAACTACTTCGATCGGAGCATTTACTTCATCGCTTATTTGGTTAGCGTTATGTTCTCCATCAAATTTCGCAATAATCGCGCGAGCTCCAGGATGATGAATCGTAATTGCTCGATGAGCAGTAGCGATGGTGAGAGATTTTTCAATCTCAGCGATGGGAACACTTATTTGTACCCCAGTTTTCAAACGCGGCTTAGTTTCGGAAGATATCTCCGCATTGCACTGTTCGATTGAAATTTTGGTCACACGCGCGGGTCGAGATCCTCGTATGTACTTCCGGCGAGCTCTCTCTGGCTGGCTCTGGAGAACTTCTTGATCTAATTCCAGCACTCCTTGAGTATTTGAATGTTTTTCGATAAATGTAGTCATGGCCCAACAATGGTGATGGCGAGCGCCTTAACTCTTGGAGCCCCTTAAATCTGTGGAGGGCCTCGCTCTTTGATTACCGAGAGAAACCTTGAAAATACATCGAGTTGGAAATAGGTGGCGGTGCAGATACAGGGAAATGGAAAGCAAAAGACCCCCGCACCTAAACAGTGCGAGGGCCTTCTGTAACGCTAGACGTTCGTAAGTGAACTCGAGCTCACTTACCTGAAACGAAATTTAATTACTGTGCTTTGCCAAGGATGCGATTGACCTTGGTGCCACACACTGGGCAGATGCCTTGTGCCATGCGACGACCAGAGTCTGAGACCTTTACGGTTCCCTCGAATTCACGCTTCTCTTTGCACTTAACGCAGTAAGCGTCACCTTTGTATGTCTCTGCTGTCATTCTTTTCCTCCTATCGACGCGTGCGATCCCATTGGGATGCTCCCCGTATGGGGCAGGCGTTGTGTACGAGATTACTCGCCAACACGCTCAAACACGCCTATCTAACCCCCTTTATTTAGGAGTTTTTTTAGAGCCTCTGGGGCGGTCAGAGCGTTCTCGGCCGCCTCATACCCGCTCAAATACGCCTCAGCCTGGTCCTCGAGCGGGAATCTGGCCAAAAGGG
>JBEINN010000021.1:0-9288 GCA_040378115.1 Candidatus Planktophila sp.
AACTAGCTTTTTTAAAAAACCGCATCGCAGCCCTTGTCGGGTTGCGGTCGCGGTTTTTTTATTCCCCAATCCACAATCTAAATTGACCAAATTCGAAATAGAAAGGAGCAGTCGATGAGCAATGATCGCTTTGCATCAGCACATGAAATGGTGCGTGAGTATGCCGAACTTGAAGAGAAGATGGCTGATCCATCTATTCACGAAGATCAAGCCAATGCCAGAAAGCTCGGGCGACGTTACGCCCAGTTGGGCCCAGTTGTTGCAGGTTTCAAAGCTTGGAAATCATCTGAAGATGATTTGTTAGCTGCTGCAGAGCTTGCCGATGTAGATCCAGATTTTGCGGCTGAAATTCCTGTACTAGAGGCAGCGCGCGATGCAGCAGCTGCAAAGCTTGAAGAGTTATTACTGCCACGTGATCCCAATGATGATCGCGATGTAATTTTGGAGGTTAAAGCTGGAGCAGGTGGAGATGAGTCTGCATTGTTTGCGGGCGATCTTTTGCGTATGTACATGCGTTATGCCGAAAAGCACAACTGGAAAGTTGAAATTATTGATGCCACAGAAAGTGAAATGGGTGGATACAAAGATATTTCTGTAGCGGTTAAGTCAAAGGGAGTTGCAGCACCTGGCGAATCACCTTATGCGCGCTTAAAGTTTGAAGGTGGAGTTCACCGTGTACAACGTGTGCCAGAGACTGAAAGCCAGGGACGAATTCACACATCTGCAGCTGGTGTTTTAATCCTTCCTGAAGCAGAAGAAGTCGATGTTGAGCTGAATATGAATGATGTACGCGTAGATGTGTACCGCTCATCAGGTCCTGGCGGACAATCAGTTAATACAACTGACTCGGCTGTACGTTTAACTCACGTGCCAACTGGAATCGTTGTTTCTTGTCAGAATGAAAAGAGCCAGTTACAGAACAAGGAATCTGCTCTGCGTATTTTGCGAGCACGTCTATTGGCTGATGCTCAGGAAAAAGCTGAAGCTATTGCATCTGCAGAGCGTAAGAGCCAGGTTCGAACAGTGGATCGTTCAGAGCGAATCCGCACATACAACTTTCCGGAAAACCGAATCAGCGATCACCGCGTTAACTACAAAGCCAATAACTTGGATGCGGTGTTAAATGGCGATTTGGATGACATGATCCAAACTTTGCTGGATGCTGACAAAGCAGCACGTTTGGCTAACGCAAACTAAAATGCTCATTAAAGAGATTCTGCGCGATGCGAAATCGCAGTTAGCTGAATCTGGTATTTCCGAAGTTGACGCAGAACATCTGTTAGCTCATGTCCTAGGACTTTCACGCATGGATCTTCATAATCCAGTTTTAGTTGAGTCAACTTTGCTCGCATTTCAAGACAAGGATGTTCTAGAAGAACAGTTTTACGATTTATTAGATCGTCGACTTAACTTTGAACCATTGCAGTATTTAACGGGTGTGGCTGGGTTTAGATACTTAAACATTGAAGTTGGCCCAGGCGTTTTGGTGCCGCGTCCAGAATCAGAGTTATTGGTCGAAGCTGTCTTGCAACATATTGAAAATCTTCCGGCACCAGTCAGCGTGATCGATCTGGGTGCAGGCTCAGGTGCACTATCTCTGGCGATCGCGACAGAGGCACCCACTACACGAGTAATCGCAGTAGAAAAAAGCCCCGAAGCCTTGGTCTGGCTGAGGAAAAATGTCTCAGTAATCGCGGAAAATGTGCGGGTTGTAGAAGGGGATGTGGCAGATGTTTTGCCTGGCATTAAATGCGATGTGGTTATTGCTAACCCTCCTTATGTTCCTGATTCGCAAGAGCTGCCGAGAGATGTTGCTGGGTTTGAACCTCACATTGCTTTGTTTGGCGGCCCTACTGGGATGGAGATTCCGCAACAATTCATCACTGCTGCGGCTCGCCTCTTAAAATCTGGGGGAGTTTTAGTAATTGAACATACTGAAGAACAGGGCGCTGCGATTGCAGCTGCCTTGTCAGTAGATTTTTCAGAGGTTGCCCTGCATGATGACCTAGTAGGAAGACCACGTTGGACTAGTGCGGTGAGGAGGTAGCCATGGCTAAGGAAATTGATTTGAAGAAAGGCGAACTTTCTCGTCACGTTAACAAGGCTGCCAAAGCTATCGCCGAAGGTTTCATCATTGTTATCCCTATGGAACATAGCTATGCATATGTGTGTGATGCCTTTAGGCAAGATGCTGTCCGTGCGATGCATGTACTGCGTGGAGATCCATTGTTTACCGCAGCCCAAGTAATTGTTGGAAGCGTTAAGACAACTGATGGAATCATTCGTGAGACAACTCCAGAAATTAAAGCTTTGATGAAAAAGTTTTGGCCCGGAATGTTGTCATTAAACCTACGTCCACAACTTGGCCTTAGTTGGGATCTTGGTGACAACAATCAACTAGATCGCGTCAGTGTGCGAATTCCAAAAGCTAAGTTTGCAAAAGCTTTAGTTACACAAACAGGCCCACTTGCTGTTGCCAGTGCTGCACGAAAAGGAATGGCTGCACCAAAATCTCTCAGCGATGTTTGGGTTCTTGAATCAGATGTGGCACTGAAGTTTGATAATGGCAATCTTCGTAAGGGCCCAATTTCTACCGTCATCGAGGCTGATGAAACCGGTGTGCGGTACCTGCGCGAGGGGGCAATCTCACTTGCAGAGATTCAAGCCATCGTGCCCGGAGCAACAGGCATCTAGAGCAACAGGAATTTAACCCCTCTGCCCTATAGGGTTTAGCCATGTCCGAAACCTTCTATGGCCCAGATTTCAACCTTTTAACTTCGCAGGATCCCGAGATCGCCGCGGTTCTATTATCTGAACTCAAGCGTCAACAGATGAATCTGCAGTTAATCGCATCTGAAAACTTCACTTCACGGGCAGTTCTGGCAGCCCTAGGTTCGACTCTTTCAAATAAGTATGCCGAAGGTTATCCAGGCAAGCGCTACTACGGTGGCTGCGAAGAGGTCGATAAGGCTGAATACCTAGCAATCGATCGCGCAAAATCTTTGTTTGGGGCAGAGCATGCAAATGTGCAGCCACACTCAGGTGCATCTGCAAATGTTGCGGTGTATCAGGCATTTACAAAGCCAGGTGACACAGTGCTTGCCATGTCTTTGGCACATGGTGGTCACTTAACTCATGGTTCACCAGTTAACTTTTCAGGTAAGTGGTTTAACGTCGAATCTTACGGTGTTCGCCAAGACAACGAGCTCATTGATTATGACGAGCTACGTGATCAAGCGATTCGTACCAAGCCAAAGATGATTTGCTCTGGTGCTACTGCGTATCCATCACTTGTTGATTTTGCAAAGATTCGAGAAATTTGCGACGAAGTTGGCGCAATCATGTGGGTAGATGCTGCGCACTTTATTGGTCTTGTTGCTGGAAAGGCGATCCCATCACCTGTTCCATATGCAGATGTTGTTTCATTTACAACTCACAAAGTTTTGCGCGGTCCACGCGGTGGAATGATTTTGGCTAAGGCACAACACGCTGCAGCAATTGATAAGGCAGTTTTCCCAGGAATGCAGGGCGGACCGATTATGTCTGCTGTTGCTGGCAAAGCGATCGCTTTGGCTGAATGCGCAACTGCTAGTTACCAAAAGTATGCAGCTGATGTGATTGTTAACGCAAAAGCACTTGCAGCAGCACTTGAAGCCGGAGGCATGCGAGCAGTATCTGGTGGCACTGAAACCCACTTAGCGTTAATGGATATTCGGAGCACTGGCGTTACAGGCAAGGTTGCAGATGAGCGTTGCGGAGCTGCAGGAATTGTGATGAATAAGAATTCAATCCCTTATGATCCTGAAAAGCCAGGAATTACCAGCGGTATCCGTGTTGGTTCACCAGCAACGACAACCCAGGGAATGGGTGTTGAAGAGATGAAGCAGATTGCTTCCTTGATTTCACGAGCAATCAAAACTGATGATTCATCGACACATGCTGTGATTAAATCTGAAGTTCATGCACTAACTGCCCGTTTTCCTATCTACCAGGCGTAATTCCCGTCAATGCGCGAGTACTTAATCACCCTGCTGATTTCGGCAGCGTTGTGTTACTTAATTACTCCGATAGTTCGTACTCAAGCGATTCGGTTTGGGGCAGTCGCTGCAATCCGAGATCGCGATATTCATAGCGTTCCCACTGCCCGCTGGGGCGGCGTTGCGATGTGGGCATCGATGGCGCTTACCTTTGCAATTGTTAATCACTTGCCACTTGTTGGTAAATCATTTGGCCATGAAACTCAGGGAATTTTCTTAGCGGCTACGGCAATTGTGTTGCTCGGAATGGCAGATGATCGCTTCCAGTTAGATGCGCTGACAAAACTTGCTGGACAAGTTTTCGTTGCCGGTATCTTGCTTATTTACGGAATCCAGATCTTGTGGCTACCAATTAACGGAGTTATAACTTTGCCACCAAGTATTGGTCAGCTAGTAACAGTTCTGATCGTGCTGGTTATCATTAACGCAGTTAACTTTATTGATGGCATGGATGGTTTGGCCGCAGGAATTGTGGCTATTTCCGGTATCGCATTCTTTGCTTTTGCTTATTTGTTAGCCGTTGAATATGGCTTTAGCCGTGCGGGTGCCCCATCGCTAACAACCGCGGTTTTAGTGGGTATTTGCCTCGGCTTCTTGCCTCACAACATCAACCCTGCCAAGATTTTTATGGGTGACAGTGGATCTATGTTGTTGGGACTATTGCTTTCAGCTGCTGCTATTACCTTGACTGGCCAAGTAGATCCCAATGCTATTTCTGCCGAATCACTTGGACCTACTTTGCTTCCGTTACTGCTTCCCTTTGCAGTTCTTGCAATCCCATTTTTAGATTTGTTGCTTGCAGTTGGTCGACGTGTAAAGGCAGGACGTTCTCCTTTTGCACCAGATAATCTGCATCTCCACCACCGTTTGCTTAATGCAGGGAATTCAACAAATAAGACCGCGGTAATTTTATATCTGTGGACAGCAACAATTGCGTTTCCTGTAACAGTTCTTGCTTTTGCACCGTGGTGGGTCGCGCTGATTGCCGTTGTAGTTTTAGTCGGAGCTAGTCTTGGTGTCATGAAGAGTAAGAACAAGGTGGCAGCATGACGGAAAAAAGCAATGAATCACAGTTGCTACGTGGAGCACTTCTTCCAACATTAGTTGTTGGATTGGCGGCGATTGCTATCTCTGCATTTATTCAGGGGCTCAGTGGTTTTTGGGGAGCTCTGCTTGCGCAGTTTGTTGTAGTAATTTTCTTTGTTATCCATATCGCCGTTTCACGAATGACTCGAAACTTAGATCCCATTTCTACAATGGCAATGGCGCTTTTTTCTTACTTTGCTAAGTTGTTTGGTTTGGGTTTACTTCTGTGGGCGATCTCCAAATTCACAGAGCGAGAAACCATCAACCGCACAGCTTTTGGGATTACCGCTGTTGCGCTAACTATCGCTTGGCTGTGGGGCGAAATTGCCAGTTACATGAAACTTCGCCTACATTTGCCCCTTCCCGAGTCCAACAAGCAGCAGTAGATTTACCACCCCGAGGCAAGGAGTTCCCATGGCTAACCGTGAAGAAAACGCAATGTGGTCCATCTTTGGCTATCTCCTATCTGGGTTGATCTTTTGGGGAGGCGTTGGAATCGCCCTGGATAAGTGGCTCAACACCGGGTACTTCACTTTGACCGGCTTGCTCGTAGGAATCAGCGGGGCGATCTACCTGATCTGGCTGAGATTTGGCCGCGAATAACCCCCTCAGCCACGCTCAACATCACAGCCCCTAGGCCCATTTCGATTTCTCATAAATAACCCCTCTCCCATAGAGTTGCCCCGTCTTCCCGCCAATAAATTTTGAGGAGTTTGCGTGCGCGTTCAATTGCGTTCTGCCGCTGAGGGTGAGGGTTTCGTCCCACCTAGCAGCAATGACTTCGAACTTCCTCCAATTTTCGGCGACAACCCATACACAACTAAGCCAATTTTCCTAGTTTTGTTTTCAGTAATTTTGATTTCAACGTTTTTCATTTTATCTTCACGCAAAGCATCGATTATCCCTAGCAAGTTCCAATTTGCCGGCGAATCTGTCTACTCATTTGTTCGTGAGAATCTAGCTAAAGAGGTCATCGGGCATGACTTTTTGCGCTTTGTTCCATACCTGTTCTCGCTCTTCACTTTTATTCTTGTAAACAATATTTTTGGAATTATACCTTTTATTCAATTCCCGACTATGTCACGAGTTTCATTCCCGTATATATTGGCAATTACAGTTTATTTAGTTTTCCACTATGTGGGTGTTAAAAAGCAAGGCGCATTTAAGTACTTTAAGGAAATCATGTTTATGCCTGGCGTTCCCAAGGCTGCTTACATCTTGATCACTCCACTTGAGATCCTTACATTCTTCGTTGTTCGCCCACTAACGCTTTCACTTCGTCTTTTTGCAAATATGTTCGCGGGCCACTTGTTGTTGCTCGTGTTTATCTTGGGTGGAGAACATCTACTCCAAGGTGTTATTGGTTTGAAGTTGATCAGCCCATTTGCCTTTGCAATTGGCATTGTGCTGACCTTCTTTGAATTCATGGTCCAATGCTTGCAGGCGTACATCTTTACTCTGCTCGCAGCTCTATACATCGCCGGCGCCCTTGCCGACGAGCACTAATAGGAAATAAGGAGAAATAAATGGAAGGCACACTCAACCTGGTTGGTTTCGGCCTCGCAGCAATTGGTCCAGGTATCGCAACTGGTCTTATCTTCGCCGCATATATCAACGGCGTTGCACGTCAGCCTGAAGCACGTAGCGTTCTACAGCCAATCGCGTTCCTTGGATTCGCGCTTGCTGAAGCTCTCGCACTCTTTGGTCTCGTTCTAGCATTCGTTCTCTAATTCGTCATAGTTATTTTTAACCAAAATTAAGGACAACTGATGCAATTTGTTAACTTAGCAGCGGGAGAGAAGTTGAATCCGCTCGTACCTCACACAGCTGAGCTTGTGGTTGGTGCGATCGCCTTCACCCTTCTATTCCTAACGCTTCGTAAGTTTGTGGTTCCAATGTTTGAGAAGGCTTTCGAAGCTCGAACCCACGCTATTCAAGGTGGAATCGAACGTGCTGAAAAGGCACAGGCAGAAGCTCAACGCGCATTGGCTCAATACACGGAGCAGCTATCAAAGGCACAATCAGAAGCACAGACACTTCGTGAAGAAGCTCGTGTTCAGGGTGCAGCGATCATTGAAGATCTTCGTGCCAAGGCACAAGAAGAAGCAGCTCGCATCACAGCAACTGCTCACGCTTCAATCGAAGCAGAACGTCAACAAGCGGTGACATCACTTCGCAATGAAGTTGGTGCGCTGGCGGTTGAACTTGCCTCAAAGATTGTTGGAGAAGCTTTGGATGATCAAGCTCGTCAATCACGAATCGTTGATCGCTTTCTCGAAGATCTAGAAAAATCTAAGTAGAGAACAGGTAAAGGAAATAATGAGAGCTCACTTCGGAGGCAGCAGCCGTAAGTCACTTGTGGCTTCACGTGTTTCACTTGATGCTGCCGTCAAAGGCGCAGATGCAAACAGTGCATCTGCTCTGAGTTCTGAACTTTTCTTTGTTGCAGATGTACTCAGCACAAATATTGCTGTACGTCGCGCACTTACCGATCCATCTCGCGATGGAAAGGCAAAGGCAGCATTTATCTCTGAACTATTTGGCAAGAAGGTCGGTGCGGTTGCGCTTGGTTTAGTTACCGAGTTATCAAGCCTGCGCTGGTCAGCACCAAAGGATCTTGTACTTGTTCTAGAACAGCTAGCAATCGAGGCGGAAGCATCAGCTGCCAATATTGCAGGCGAACTAGATCGGGTAGAGGATGAAATTTTCACAGCTGCAGCAGCCTTTGCGAGTTCAACAGATCTGCGTAAAGCGCTGACATCAGATGCTACGAATGCCAAAGCGACATTAGTTGCTGACATTCTCAAGGGCGCATCTGGTTCAACTGTAAAGCTGGTTTCACAGATGGTGAATGCATGGAGAGGGCGCAGTATTGAGTCAGCATTTGCTGATTACCAAGCAGCGCTAGCAGCACGTCGTAACCGAGTTATTGCTTTGGTTCGCGTTGCAGCTCCACTAAGCCAAGCACAGCAAGATCGTCTAGCTACAACTTTAACTAGCAAGGTTGGACAACCAGTTCGTATCAATATTGAGATCGATCCAACTGTGTTGGGTGGAGTTTCAGTGAAGTTTGCAGATGAAATCGTTGATGGATCAGTTTCAAATCGTTTGGCTGGAGCCGCACGCGCTCTTGCTGGAAGCAAATAAAGGGAGAAACACATGGCAGACCTAAAGATCAATCCTGAAGAGATTCAGGGTGCCTTAGCGAACTTCGTTAAGTCATACGATCCAGGCGTTGCGGCTCGCGACGAGGTAGGAACAGTAAGCCAGGCAGGCGATGGCATTGCACGCGTTGAAGGTTTGCCTTCGACAATGGCAAATGAGCTATTGCAATTTGCTAACGGCACGCTAGGTCTTGCGCTCAACCTAGATGTTCGCGAAATCGGAACAGTTATTTTGGGCAGCACAACAGGAATTGAAGAAGGAACATCTGTTCGTCGTACTGGTGAAATTCTCTCTGTACCAGTTGGCGACGGTTTCCTAGGTCGCGTCGTAGATGCACTTGGAAATCCAATTGATGGCAAGGGTGAGATTAAATCTGAAGCACGTCGTGCACTTGAACTACAGGCTCCCTCTGTAGTTCAGCGCCAACCTGTTAAGGAGCCACTTGCAACTGGTATCAAGGCGATCGATGCGATGACAGCGATTGGTCGCGGACAGCGCCAGTTGATCATCGGTGACCGTCAGACAGGTAAGACAGCGGTTGCTGTAGACACAATTATTAACCAGAAGGAAAACTGGAAATCTGGCGATAAGAAGAAGCAGGTTAAGTGTATTTATGTAGCTATTGGTCAGAAGGGTTCAACGATTGCAGCGGTTAAGGGCGCACTCGAAGAAGCTGGCGCAATGGAGTACACAACAATCGTTGCTTCACCTGCATCAGATCCAGCAGGTTTCAAGTACCTATCTCCTTACACAGGTTCTGCAATTGGTCAGCACTGGATGTACAAGGGCGAGCACGTACTTATCGTGTTTGATGATTTATCAAAGCAAGCTGAGGCTTACCGTTCAGTCTCACTTCTTCTTCGTCGTCCACCAGGTCGCGAAGCGTACCCAGGCGATGTTTTCTACTTGCACTCACGTTTACTAGAGCGTTGCGCAAAGCTTTCTGATGAATTAGGTGGCGGTTCAATGACCGGTCTGCCAATCATCGAAACAAAGGGAA
>JBEINN010000091.1:0-4134 GCA_040378115.1 Candidatus Planktophila sp.
ATCACTGAGCAACTGCTAGATGCTATTGATCTTAGAGTTAAGGCAGGTGAGAGTTTTGATCTCATCGCAGATTATGCCGAACCTTTGCCCGTCAAAATTATTGCTGACTTATTAGGTTTTCCAGAATCAGAGGAACACTTATTGCGCCCATGGTCACAAGCAATTGTGAAAATGTACGAAGTTAATCCATCGGTTCAGTATCAAACTGAGGCCAAGCAGGCAGCTAGTGAGTTTGCTCAGTATGTGCGAGATCTGGCAGAGAGCCGTAAAAAGAATCCTGGTCAGGACTTAATCTCTGATTTAGCCAGCGTTGAGGAAAATGGTGAAAAGCTCAATATGCAGGAGCTAGTTGCGACATGTATTTTGCTTTTAAACGCCGGACATGAAGCAAGCGTGAATGCATTTGGCAATGGCATGGTTGCAGCCCTTCAACGCCCAGATCAAATAAAGCTACTTCGCGAAACTCCACGCGAAGTTACCAATACAGCTCTTGAAGAGTTCATGCGTTTTGATGCGCCTCTTCACTTATTTGAACGCACAGCAACGGCAGATACCGAAGTTGGGGGAGTTCAAGTAAAGGAGGGGCAAAAGATCGCCGCCCTTATTGGCTCAGCAAACCGTGATGAATCAGTGTTTTCAGCCCCTGAAACCATGGATTTAACCCGTGATCCAAACCCACATATTGGCTTTGGTGCGGGTATTCACTTTTGCTTAGGTGCACCACTTGCTCGACTTGAAATGAGTGTTTCACTACCAGCGTTATGGGAAAAGTATCCAACAATGCAACTGGCTTCAGAACCAGTGCGACGACCTACCTTTGTTTTACGTGGTTATGAAAGCGTGGCTATCTCTGCTTGATGTGGGTACGACGATTGCGCGCCTTTGCGGGTAACGCTCAAGGATGCAATTGAAATACCAAACTTCATCGCATCTATCGGATCCTTGCCACTGGCAAGGGCGTAAGCAAAACTTCCAACAAAAGCATCACCAGCACCCGTGGTATCAACAGCTGTGACCTTTGGTGCGCTAACACGGTGTAGCTCTGCAGTTGGGCTTATGTACACAGCACCCTCGCTACCTAAGGTAACAATGGTGCTCTTACCTGGCCTAAAGCTCTTCAAAATCTCATCACTTGCTGGCAAGCTTCCATGAAGTTCGCGAAATTCGGTCTCGTTCGGGATCAACCAATCTGTCAGTTGAAGTAATTCAGCTGACAATGGTTGGTAAGGCGCAGGATTTAAAATAGTTGTGCAGCCACGAGCTTTGGCAGCCTTAAATGCAGCAAGTGTTACCTCTTGCTTAATCTCACATTGTGCAACGACTATTGCAAGATCTTCAATCACATTAATTGCTTCGACCGCCTTGGTTGCTTCAATTTCGTGATTAGCTCCAGGGATAATGATGATTCTATTTTCGCCAGCACCATCGACCCAGATATGAGCAACTCCATTGGCAGTTGAACTGGTTTCAACAAATTGTGAATTAATCCCAACTATGACAAAGTTGTCGGCAATGGCTTTGCCAAATACATCATCACCTAATTTTCCAATGAAATGAACTTGAGCTCCACAGTGGGCTGCCATAACCGCTTGGTTAGCTCCCTTGCCACCAAAGCCGGTAGTAAAAAGCTGCCCCGCTAGGGTTTGCCCTGGTTCTGGAAGCACATCTGCATAGGCGGTTAAATCCATCATGGCGCTGCCTACGACAACTATTACAGATGGTCTCATAACGCTAGGCTAGCGGTTATGGGTAAAACTTCAATCATTCTGGATGTAGATACTGGCGTTGATGACGCATTTGCAGTTCTTTTTGCTGCGCTACATCCAGATATTAATTTATTGGGTATTACATGTGTTGATGGAAATACCAATATTGATCAAGTTGTAGCTAATACCTTAAAAGTTCTAGATGCTGCAGGTGCACTAGATATTCCAGTCGCACGAGGAGCTTTGAAGCCACTACTTGGTAAGAGTCAATACGCCGAATATGTTCATGGCGCAGATGGCATGGGTGATCTTGGAATCGCCCCTTCGGCCCGAAAAGTAGATTCTCGTTCAGCTGTCGAACTGCTCCGAGATTTGATTGAACAATCAAAGGATCCTGTAACGATAGTTCCTTTGGCACCGCTGACCAATATTGCACTGTTCTTGCGTGCTTTTCCGGAAACAGCAAAAAAAGTTCACCGAATTGTTTTGATGGGTGGCTCAGCATCGGCAGGTAATGCAACAGCTGCAGCAGAATTTAATGTTTGGCATGATCCCGAAGCTGCAGCCATAGTTTTCCAAAGCGGTGTACCGATTACCATGTATGGATTAGATGTTTTCATGCGTCCCGGCATCAATCGTGAACAAGCTACAGAGATGCAAAACTCAAGTAATCCCGCTGCACAATTTGGCGGATCACTTGCCTTAGCATTTATGGAACGACTTGGTGTGTCTCCCGTTACCTTAGGTGATTACGGTGCGGTTGCGAGCGTTATTCGCCCAGATTTGTTTACGACTGAAATGTTTGATGTCGTTGTCGATACATCAGCAGGTCCTGCACGTGGTCAAACACTTGTTGATCGACGTGATGCATTCCTGAAAGAGTTAGAACCGCTAGACCTAGAGGATTCGGCAAAGGTGCGAGTAACTCTGGATCTAGATGTAAACGGTGTAGAACAGTTGTGGCTCACAACCATTAATTCATAGGCCTAGTTGCTATAAACCAATTGGGTGCCACACAGTCTTAGCTTCCATGAAAGCAATGATTCGACCAGGATCTGCAGATTTAAAGGAATGAATTCGCTTTAGATTCTCAGCTCCCGCAACTTTGATTGGCCCATGTTGTTTGGCCGGCAGACCCGAAATATCTAGCGCATCAATATCCATATGCGAGGCCATCCATGGGGCAATCTCTTCCTTCTTACCGGTCAAGATGTTGATTACTCCATGTGGCAAGTCACTAGTCGCCAATACTTCGGCAAATGTCATCGCAGACAATGGTGCTTTAGTACTTGCAAGAACCACGACCGTATTTCCCGATGTAATAATTGGTGCGACAACATCAATCAAACCAAGAAGTGATGGTGTCTCTGGTGCAAAGGCAGCAACAACTCCCATGCTTTCTGGAATTGTAAAGTTATAGAAAGGTCCAGCTACAGGGTTAGTTGAACCTGATAGAGATGCGATCTTGTCGGTCCAACCTGCATACCAAACTAGCCGATCAACTGAATCAGTTACCTCCTTTTCAGCTTTGACCTTTGTAACACCTGTGACCTGCATGATCTCGTCAACAAATTGCGCGCGACGTCCTTCGAGCATTTCAGCGATGCGATACAAGATCTGTCCACGGTTGTAAGCCGTTGCCTTGTTCCAGCCAGAGTGTGCTGCACGCGCTGCAACGACTGCTTCACGCAAATCTTTACGAGATGCTAAGCATGGGTTAGCAATAAATACACCCTTAGCATTCTTTACTTCATATGTACGTCCAGATTCTGTTCGTGGAAATGCACCATTGATGTATAGCTTGTAACTCTTCTTTACATCGATTCGATTACTCATGGCTAACTCCCTTCAAATATGCAGACAGGCCGTGGCGTCCGCCTTCGCGACCCCACCCCGATTCTTTATAGCCACCAAATGGAGATGTTGGATCAAATTTATTAAAGGTATTAGCCCAGATAACACCGGCACGAAGTTGCTGAGAAGCCCATAAGGTGCGTGAGCCCTTCTCGCTCCAGATGCCTGCTGATAGGCCAAACGGGGTGTTATTGGCTTTTTCAATCGCTTCTTGTGGAGTTCTAAAGGTAATAACAGATAGAACTGGACCAAAGATCTCTTCTCGAGCGATTCGATGTGCCTGAGTAACACCCGTAAAGATTGTTGGAGCAAACCAGAAACCCTTAGTTGGCAAGTTACATGCAGGACTCCAACGTTCTGCGCCTTCGGCATCTCCTGCAGCAGCAAGTTCAACGATCTTGGCAAGCTGTTCCTTGCTGTTAATTGCACCAACATCGGTGTTCTTATCCATTGGATCGCCAACACGGATCTTTTCCATACGATTCTTTAACTTGTGCAGTACCTCTTCAGCAACACTTTCTTGCAAGAGCAAGCGGGATCCCGCACAGCACACATGACCTTGATTGAAGAAAAT
>JBEINN010000004.1:0-14689 GCA_040378115.1 Candidatus Planktophila sp.
GCACAAAGTAGGTAAAAGCCTTGAAATACAACCGCTTTATCGCCATTGGTGACTCATTCACCGAAGGAATGTGCGATGAGAAAAGATACGGCCAATACCGTGGCTGGGCCGATCGCGTCGCTGATGTAATGGCACAAGCGCAACCTGGTTTCCAGTATGCAAACCTTTCTATTCGTGGAAAATTGCTGAAGCAAGTTATTGATGAACAGTTAGATGCAGCAATTGCCCAAGTTGTAGACAAGACAACACTGGTTTCATTTCATGCAGGTGCTAATGATGTTATTCGCCCTAAGTACAACCCCAATGTAGTTTTGCCTTTATACGCCGAAGCTGCCCGCAAATTAGCTGCATCGGGTGCCACGGTTATGTTGTTTACCGTACTTGAAGACAGTGGCAGCGAAGGACGCTTAGCCGAAACTTGGAAAGCACGTTTCAAAGATTTCAATGAAAACATTCGCGCAGTTGCAGATGAAATCGGTGCGATCCTGTGCGATGCAAATGAAGAGGCAGCCTTTAAAGATCCACGCTTCTTAGCTTTTGATCGTTTGCACTTAAATCCAATGGGACATGATCGCGTTGCTCAAGCGGTTTTAGAAACTATTGAACTTCCATTTGATCCATCATGGCGCAGACCTTTAGCGCCAGCTGAACCAACACATAAGTTTGTTAAGGCTGCGGTTACTGTGGTGTGGTTTGCAACATTTGCGCTGCCATGGATGTGGCGACGTGCACGTGGCAAATCATCAGGTGATGGTCGTACCTGTAAATACCCAACAGCAATTAACTGGCCGCTGTCACACCTGGACTAGCAACTTCTTAAATCGAAGTTACTGTCCACTCCCAAGTGTGCACACCAGTCTTAATCAGATACTTATCTAAAGTATCCGGACCACATGAAGCGGTTCCAACGCCGCGGTGCGCAGCATCAATATGAACCACTGTGTTTCCGCATGGAACAACCTCAACATCGTGGGTGGAATCAGCTAAATCTGCATCTCTGTTAGGGGTTACAGACACCTGGACAGGCTTACCCATTACAAAGCGAAGCCCGTTTCCTTGAGCATTTACCAGCTCAAACCAACGAACCGCTGCGTGTCCACCATTTTCTTGTGGGCGGACATATGGAATGTACTGAGCTGCAACAGTTGAAACGTAGCGACCTATGCGTCCGATCTTACGATCAGGATAGGTTTCATGAGCACCAGTTCCGAAGTAAACAAGTTCATTTAATGAACCATCTAATTCAAACAACGTTCCCACACGGGCCAAGTCATCAAATGCCTTAGGGACAGTTACAGATTCCTTGACATTGAAGCCACCAACAACTGGTGTGATGATTTGCGTGTGCTTAAAAGAAACTCCTGTGCTTGTTTCCCATGTATTGCTGACCTTGATTGATGAAGGCGTTTGTCGGACAACACAATCAGTCCGTGAAATTTCGCGAACACCGTAGCGTTCCCATTGGGCAGCAATGTGTCCGATGCGATCATTATCGGTTGGTGCACGCCACAATGAAACTGATGGTGCAACGATTCCGTGCGGCAAAATGATTTGGCCGTGCTCATCAACAACATCACCAAGCTCTTTTGCCTTCTTTGCAGGCGCAAGAGCTTGTGAAGGTAATGCGATTTGGCTCCAGCTAACTTCAGACATTGGTAACGCCCAAGGAGTACTTGCGATACAAACTAGCGAGAAGTTAACAAAACGTTCTCCGCGAGAAGTGCCCTTAGCAAGCTTCTTTGAACTGACCTTAAAGTTCGCACTCTTTCGAGGAGCAACCTTAGGCAACTTCACAACGCCGCTATCAAGAATTTCTCCATCGCAGGTGATGTTCCACTGCAACTGGTATTCACCAAGATCCTTAAAGAAGTGTTTATTGAGTATCTTGAATTGGCCAGTTGCTGCTTTAACCGCGGTTATGACTACAGGGGCCGCAAGTGCCTTAAATTCATGCATTGCAGGCTTAGGTGTGCGATCTGGGAAAACCATTCCATCGCAACAGAAGTTGCCATCATGCTTTTCTTCGCCGTAATCGCCGCCGTATGCGTTGCGCTTGGTGCCATCTGCAAGAGTTTGAACAGGACCGTGATCCCACATCTCCCAGATAAATCCACCTTGCAAACCGCGAGTTGATTCAATTGCTTCCCAGTATTCAGCCAAAGTTCCGTTGCTATTTCCCATTGCATGCGAGTACTCGCACATGATTAATGGACGATCTGCTTTCGGTGATTTTGCGTATTCTTTAATCGCGTTGATCGATGGGTACATAGGAACAATCACATCGGTTAATGAATGACTGCCCATCCAGTTACCGCGGATCCCGCCTTCGTAATGCAATGGGCGTGATGGGTCAAAGCTACGAGCAAAAGCTGCAGCAGCTTCATGGTTGCTACCTGCACCTGATTCATTTCCAAGTGACCACATAACAACAGATGGGTGGTGAATATCGCGCTGGACCATTCGACCGATGCGATCAACGAAAGCCGTTAAATAACGAGTGTCATCACACAACGAGTTAATAAATGCATGTGATTCGATGTTTGCTTCGCCAACTACATAAAAACCAAGCTCATCGCACAGATCCAGGAAAGCTGCATCATTTGGGTAATGCGAAGTACGTACCGCGTTGAAGTTCCAGCGCTTTAATTCAAGCAGATCTTGGCGCATATCATCACGGGTCAGTGCGCGACCAGTAAATCTATTGAAATCATGTCGGTTGATTCCGTAGAAAATGACTGGCTGACCATTAACTAAGAAATCTTGACCCTTAATCACAATCGAACGGAAACCAATTCGCTGTTGTGAAACCTCGATCACAGCACCTTCTGGGTTTCGCAATTCGATATCTAAGGTGTACAAATTAGGCTCTTCAGCCGACCAAGCCTTGATTTTTGCAACTTTGGTGCTTAACTCAACTTGGCCTTGTGGCGGCGGCTCCATGATTGAAACCGCTTGTCGAGCAGACTTAGGAAGATTTCCATTCCAGAACTTTGCATGGAAGAAATCACGGGCGGCGAGAGCAATTTCTTCTGGTGTTTCTGTCCAGATTGGTGGCACAAATGTTTTTAAGGTGTGAGAAAGAACTGCGCTTTTTTGCTTTGCAAGTTCGCGAATACTCAAATGCAATGAGTAACCATCAGTTGGTTCATTATCGATAGCTGAAATCTGTGCACGAATATTTAATGTTCCAGTTGCCAAGTCTTTCTCTAGCCCGGCAGTTGCAGCGAATTTTTCAATAAAGACCTTGTTTGTTGCATAGAGCTTCACTGAACGAGTTATTCCACCATGCCACCATTGATCTTGGTCCTCAATAAAGGTTGCATCAGACCACTTAGTAACATCGATGCGGACAACGTTGTTGCCGCTATTCACAAACTGTGTGATATCAAATTCTGCAGCAAGGCGAGAATCTTTTGTTAGACCTACTTCGATGCCATTAATGTAGATCAAAGCAACTGATTCATAACCCCCCAGTTGCAAAATTATGCGCTTACCTGACCAGCTCTTTGGTAAATCAAAATCTCGCTCATAAACACCAGTTGGGTTTTCTTCTGGAACAAATGGCGGCTGCTCAGGAAATGGCATTTGAACATTTGTATAAATCGGCTTATCGAAAAATACATCGGAAGGCTCTTGCATCGTCCACAAACCAGGAACCGGGATCGAAGCCCATCGCTTGCCTAACTTTTCAGTCGGCTTATGTAACAACTGGAAGCGCCAAGTCCCATCTAGAGAGATCTGCTCGAAGTGCTCAATATTGAGCATCGGTAATCTGTTAACAGAAGTAGTCTCGGGGCTCATCCAATAGTTGCTAATCACAGGGGGCAGTCTCTCAGGAAATTCCCCTTTACACACACGTGGCAAGCGTGAATGCCCAGGGTGGATTTAACCTAAGTCTTTTCTCCGATTACCTGTTGTTCACTCAAACAGGGGAGAATTTACACATGAGCATGGAGCACTTAACCGATCGCGAGATCAGCTGGCTCTCCTTTGATCAACGAGTTCTAGAGCTGGCTGAGGATGAATCAACCCCAGACTTGGAACGCCTTCGTTTTCTGGCAATCGCATCCTCCAACCTTGATGAATTTTTCATGGTTCGTGTCGCAACCTTGATGAGCAAAATTGAAAACAATGTATCGGCACCAAATGTTGCAGGACATCGACCAAAAGAACTCTTAGCGCTAATCTCGACAAAAGTAAATGAATTAGTTTCTCGCCAAACATCAGCTCTTCATGACAGCATTTTGCCGACACTTAAGAAACAGGGCATCGAATTTGTTACTTGGCAGGATCTAGATGAAGCAGAACGCAACTACGTTGCAAGACTTTTTCAGGATCGTATTTTCCCAGTACTGACTCCTCTAGCAGTGGATCCAACACATCCGTTTCCTTACATTTCAGGGCTTTCACTTAACTTGGCGGTAATTGTAAAGAACCCAACAACTCACGAAGAGTTCTTTGCTCGTGTTAAGGTTCCCGAAGTTCTGCCACGTTTTATTGCAACGGCAAAGATCGGTTCAACTCGTTTCTTGCCACTAGAAGATCTGATCGCAATTCACTTACAAGAGTTGTTTCCCGGAATGATTATTGAAGATCATTACACATTTCGTGTAACTAGAAACCAAGATATCGAACTTGAAGATGAAGAAACTGAAGATTTATTGCTGACACTTGAGCAAGAGTTATTGCGTCGCCGCTTTGGTCCACCTGTTCGTCTTGAAATTGAAGCTGGGGTCGATGAAAAACTCGTTCAGCAGTTAGGACAGGAGCTGGGAATTGGTGAAGAAAACATTTTCCATATCCAAGCTCCATTAAATTTGACCTCATTACATAAAATCGCTGATTTGGATTTTCCAGAACTAAAGTTTGAACCCTTTAGATCACGCACCGCAAAGGCGCTTTCAGAGGTAGAAACCGATGATTTTGATATGTTTTTCGCCGCTATTAGACAGGGCGAGATCCTGTTGCACCACCCTTACGAATCTTTTACTTCTTCAGTAGTTCATTTCCTTGAAAATGCGGCGCAAGACCCACAGGTACTGGCGATTAAGCAAACTTTGTATCGCACCTCAGGAGACTCACCAATTATCGAAGCGCTGATTGAAGCTGCAGAAGCAGGTAAACAAGTTGTTGCGGTTGTTGAAATTCGCGCACGCTTTGATGAGCAAGCAAATGTGCGCTGGGCACGAAAGCTTGAAGCCGCTGGCGTGCACGTTGTTTACGGTCTAATGGGACTAAAGACCCATGCCAAGCTTTCATTAGTTGTGCGTGATGAGCCACAAGGTATGAGACGTTATTGTCACATCGGAACTGGAAATTACAATCCGAAGACTGCTCGAATGTACGAAGATCTTGGAATACTTAGCGCGAATCCAGAGCTCACCGAGGATTTGACTCGTCTCTTTAATCAGTTATCTGGCTTCGCCCCACAATCAACATATTCACGTTTATTGGTTGCACCTCGTACATTGCGTTCGGGCCTAATTGAGAGAATTGATCGAGAGATTGAACATGCACAAAATGGTCGACCAGCTGGAATTCAATTTAAACTCAATTCAATTTTAGATGAAGGATTTGTTGCTAAACTTTATGAAGCTTCACAAGCTGGCGTAAAAATCGAATTACTGATTCGCGGAATTTGTGCGGTACAACCCGGGATCAAGGGTGTGTCAGAAAACATCACAGTTAAATCAATTCTTGGTCGATTCCTAGAACACTCACGCATCTATCACTTTGTTAATGGTGGTGACAGCGAATACTGGATTGGAAGTGCCGACTTAATGGGCCGAAATCTCGATCGTCGCGTTGAGAGCCTTGTAATGATCTCTAGAAAAGAGCATCAAATAAGGCTTCAAGCCCTATTAGATTTAGGTCTTTCAGAGGGAACCTCGGCATGGAAACTCAATAAGACGACTTGGTCTCGCAGCAGTAAAGAAGGCTTAGTAGATGCACATGCATTCTTGGTCGATCAATACTCGAAGGATCGGTAAATGGATGTAATTCAGGCTGCAGGTGCCGTGCTGTGGCGCCGCCTGAGCGACGAGTTGATTCAAGTCGCGTTGATTCACCGTCCACGTTATGACGATTGGTCATTTCCTAAAGGAAAAGTCGAACAAGGTGAGACCGAGATCGCGTGTGCATTCAGAGAAGTTTTAGAAGAAACTGGATATCAAACCCAGTTTGGACCTGAATTATGCAAGATTGAATATCCAATTGGTGAGTTAAGAAAGACGGTTCGTTATTGGTCTGCACAAGCAATTGGTGATTCATCCGGCGCTCATGACATCACCGAAGTCGACCAGATAATTTGGGTAACAGTGAGCGATGCCTATGCAAAGCTCTCACGTGATGGCGATAAAGAGGTTCTAGAGAACTTTATGAGATTCGGAACAGATAGCAGTCCACTGATTTTACTGCGTCACGGAAAAGCTATTGCTCGTGAAGAATGGGAGGGTGACGATGGAGATCGCCCGCTTGCGCAATTAGGGCAACAACAAGCCAAGAGAATGTTGGCAACCTACTTGCCCTATGGCGTTACCGAAATTCACACATCCGATGCGGTTCGCTGTTATGAAACAGTTGTACCGATGGCGCGTTCACTTAACCTAAATATTATTTACTGGAGCGAACTGAGCGAATACGCATTTGAAAAAGACAAAAAGGCAGCAGTTGGTGTTGTACAAGAAATAATTGAAAGCGAAGCACGAGCTTTAGTATGTGGTCACAACCCAGTTCTTCCGGGAATGGTTGCAAAATTCATCGGAAAGAAGAGTTTTAAAGAGTTGGATCATCAATTACTGCCAGGGGAATCCTGGATTTTGCATCACCGCGAGGGTGAAATTGTGGCTATTGACTGGATGCCAGCGCCCGAGAACTAATCCTGCAGCCAATCTAACCGGCGCAGAACAATGCCTTCACGCAAAGCCCATGGGCAAATTTCGACCTCATCTACATCTAAGTGATCCATAACAGCAAGGGCAACGATTCCACCTGCAACGATTTGTTGAGCGCGATTACTTGATACACCTGGTAATTCATTACGTGATTTATTGTCCATAGCAATTAACTTTGAAACCGCTGTCTCTAGAGATTTTCTCTCTAAGAACTTGGGGTTATCTCCATACCAGTGGGCACAGATTCTGGCCAAAGTTCGAAATGTTTTGCTGGTTCCAACAAAGTGATTGGCATCATGGGATCGCAATATTTCTGGAATTGAATTTTTCAGTACTTCCTCCGCATGTTTTTGTAGAGCCTTGACACTCTTGAGATTGTAGGGATCCGGGCCTAAGAACTCGCGTGTAGATCGGGCCGCACCTAACGGTAGCGAAAGGGTGGCTTCTGGTAGCTCATCAATTCCACTTGCAATTTCTAATGATCCGCCACCGATGTCCAGTACTAGTAATTTTCCTGCAGACCAGCCTAACCATCGGCGTACTGCCAAAAAAGTCATCGACGCTTCATCATTGCCATCTAGAACTTGTAAATCAATTTCAAATTTGTTGTTTATATCTGAAATTATTTGATTGCCATTTGTCGCCTCACGTAAAGCGGATGTTGCAAAAGCTAAAATTTCATCGGTTGAGTTTTCATTTGCATGTGCCACCGCTTCGGATATGGCCGAATTCAGCAGGGCAATTCCAGTTGTTGAAATTTCACCTGCGACATTGAGATAATCTGTCAATCGAAGCTCTACTTTGTAGTTTGTAGCTGGCTCCGGTCGTGCTCCGGGGTGGGCATCCATGACTTGTAGATGGATCGTATTTGAACCAACATCTAGAACGCCCAATCGCATTGCGCCAACCTATCGCTGCAAGCCTCAAATCCTTTGGATTTTAAGTTTTGGCTCCTGCCTGCCATAATTACGGCTGCTGTATTCGGGGTAACTCGAAGAGCAGGCCTCTCTAGCTCAGTGGTAGAGCAGCGCACTTGTAATGCGCAGGTCGTCAGTTCAATCCTGACGGGGGGCTCCAGAACTTTTGCAAGCCAGTACTACCTTTAAACGAGGGGAGTAAAGATGTCTAACAACTCTTTCCCTCATGATTCATTTGCTGTCGAACTTGCCGCTAATGATGAGTACATCAAAACCTTCAAATACTCAGGCTTAACAGGTGTTGCACAAAAGGGCCTAGCGATTGTTACCTGCATGGATTCACGTATCAACCCATTGTCAGTCATGGGGATGCAATCAGGGGATGCAAAGATTTTGCGAAATGCTGGCGCACGCGTCACCGAGGATGTTCTTCGGACATTGGTTCTTGCAACTTATCTTCTGGGTGTTAAAAAAATTCTCGTAATGCCCCACACCAATTGTCGAATGGCATCTACAGAAGAAGCTGATATTCATGAATATATCCAAAACGAATTTGGTGTAGATACACGCAGCCTTGAGTTTAGAACTGTGAAGGATCAAGAAAAAGCACTTGCATTGGATGTCAGCAGAATCCGCGCATTCCCATTCTTAAACAAGGATGTTGTTGTTGGTGGAGCTATTTACGATGTTACAACAGGAAAAATTACTCCGGTAGATTGCTAATCGGATTTGTTCTACGAATTGGCATACGCGTAATTGGGTAGCTTAAATCTTCGAGAAATTCAGTAATCAACAAATTAACTAATCCTGGCTTTTCCTTTGGCAGGATATGTGAAGTTCCGGGAACAATTGCTAATTGACCAAGTGGCAAAGCTTCGAATAACTCAACGGTGTGTACATGGCTGATAACATCATCATCGCCAGCCATTACCAATACAGGACACTGAATTCTCTTGATATCTTCTAAAGGAATTTCTGGCTCCGAAGGCCACATTTTCATAAAGCGTTGGTAAATCACATCCTGGGTTTCAGCAGGATCTGGTGAATAAATCGCATACTCAGCACGGTCCTCTGCGCTAATTTCACCAATCTCAAAATCACCCATGGTTCCGTTGTAATGGAAGTTAGCACCAATCAAAACAAGTGATTTAACAAGTTCGGGTCGCTCGATTGCAATCATCATTCCGATAATTCCACCATCACTCCATCCGATGATATGAGCGGGCTCTTTAACAATAGTTTCTAAATATGCGATCGCTTCACGTAGTTGGTACTTAAAGTTAATGCTTTCTTCACGATAAGCGGTAAATCCGTGTGATGAACGATCATAAGCAAAGACGTGGTAATCCTCTAAGTCTGGAACGATACTTGTGGCCCAGTGTGCGGTTTGGCTCATTCCGCCATGAAGCAAAACAACAGCTTCACCCTCATTTTCCCATTCATAGCAGTACACATCATGCCCATCGACCTTGAGATATTCAGTCATTACTGCGAATCCATAATGTGACGGTTGCCGCGGTCAAAGGTTAAATAGTTGTAGGTCCAGTCAGCCATTGTGCCGATCTTGTTGCGTCCACCCAAAAGGTAAAACAGGTGTAGCCACAGCCAGGCATACCAAGCTGGAATTCCAGTCATTCGAAGGCTTTTCACTTCGACGATTGCTTTGTGACGACCGATTGTTGCCATGGAACCTTTATCGATGTACTTGAAAGGCTTTAATTCCGCACCTGCGGCAAGGCTCTTGATCTGCTTTGCAACATGTCGACCTTGTTGCATTGCAACGGGTGCCACCATCGGCAACATACGGCCATTCTCTCCAATAAAACCTGCGATATCACCGATTGCAAAGATATGAGGATAATTCTTAACCTGCAAAGTACTTTGAACATCGATGCGTGTATTTACCAATGGCAAATTCAATTTGGCACCAGTCGGTTCACCCTTTACTCCCGCAGCCCAGATTGTTACTTCAGATGGGATTTTGCTTCCATCGCTGACTTCAATGATTCGTGGCCTAATCTCTTTAACAGCTGTATTTAGGTGCACTGTCACACCAAGTTTTTCGAGATCTTTTTTGCCACGAGCAGAAAGCTTTTCAGAAAACATAGGCAAGATCCGGGGACCAGCTTCAATTAAATTAATCTTGATGTGCCCTGCTGCATGTGCTTGATCATGCTTGAGTGGACCACGAACAAGTTCTGCAAAGGCTCCGGCCATCTCAACACCAGTTGGTCCACCACCAACTACTGAAATTGAAAACAATGTTTCATCTTCAAATCGGCATAGATCTTCAAAACGTCGTAAAACTTCGGCGCGGATTGCTAGCGCTTCATGGACGCTCTTCATTCCTAATGCATGTTCAGTTACTCCAGGGATACCAAAGTCGGCAGTTGCTGATCCCAGAGCTACAACTAAATAATCAAAATCTAAAACCTCGCTGCTATCTAACTTCACATTTTTGTTTTTGTGATCAACAGATATTGGAGATCCCATACGAAACTGAATACCAGTTTTGCGCAAAGCGCCACGAATTGGGTGAGCAACGTGATCTGCTGCTAACCCGGCGGTAGACACCTGATACAACAAGGGCAGAAATGTTTGGAAGTTGTGGCGATCAACCACAGTGACATCGGCAAAATCGGCCATCTTGCGAGCGGCAGTAAGTCCGCCAAAGCCGGCACCCAAAATTACTACGCGAGGTTTTTGGAGTGTCTTTTGCATGGGATAAGTCTATTCTTGCCAGCATGAACCCGCATAATGGAGATCGCAAGTACTTGGTCACAGGGGCCTCTGGCTATGTCGGCGGGCGTTTAGTCCGTGCATTTATTGACGATAAAGAAGATGTTCGAATTTTGGTGCGTGATAAGAACAAAATCATGGGTCAGCCATGGGCACCGCTCGTTGAAATATGCGAGGGAAGTGCTGAAAACTTTGAAGACCTACAAAGAGCCCTTGAAGGAATCCATACAGCTTTTTACTTACTGCACTCGATTAACTTAGGCCCTCACTTTGATGAAATTGAAAGTGAAATGGCACGCAACTTCGCAAGAGCGGCCCAAGAAGCAGGTGTCTCACAGATTATTTACTTGGGTGGAATCGCAAACGATGTGAACATCAGTAAGCACCTTGCATCACGTGCGATGACAGGTAGCTCACTAGCCACCACATCTGTGGCTGTCCTAGAACTGCGGGCAGGAATCATTATTGGTTCAGGTTCAGCCAGTTTTGAAATGCTTCGTCACTTAACTCATCGCTTACCAATTATGACAACACCTAAATGGGTAATGAATAAGACTCATCCAATCGCAATTCGTGATGTGTTGTATTACTTAAAGAACGCGGCACACTTAGAAAAGCCGGTCAATCAAGTCTTTGATATTGGTGGCCCCGAAGTCTTGTCCTATGCCGACATGATGCAAAAGTTCGCAAAGTTATCGGGGTTAAAAAAGCGTTGGATCATCAGGGTTCCCGTTCTGACACCAGGGCTATCTAGCTTGTGGATCGGTTTAGTTACGCCAGTACCAACAGCGTTGGCTCGACCTCTTGTTGGTTCCCTAATCAGCGAAGTTGTGGCAGATCCTGCAAAAAGTATTGATGCACTTATTCCAAAACCTGCCGAAGGTTTAATTGATGTAGAAAATGCAATTCAGCTAGCACTTTCCAAGATAACTACCCACAACGTAGAAACACGTTGGTCTGATGCAACGATGCCAACTGCGCCCTGGCAAAAGGCGCAGGGAGATCCCGATTGGGCCGGTGAAATGGTTTTGCGCGATCGTCGCGAACGGATTACAGATGTTTCGGCAGAAAAAGTCTGGCGCCAAGTCGAACGTATTGGTGGCGAAAATGGTTGGTTTGGATCCGATTTATTGTGGTGGGCACGCGGAGTCTTGGACCGCTTCTTAGTTGGTGGAGTTGGTTTGCGTCGTGGGCGTCGGGATCCTGAATTTTTACGCGTTGGAGAAAGTTTAGATTTTTGGCGAGTAGAAGAGTTAGAGCCAGGCCGCAGATTAAAACTGTATGCAGAAATGGTTTTGCCAGGTAAAGCGTGGCTTGAATTCACTGTTACTCGCGAAAATGGAAAGACCACAATTGTGCAGGAGGCGACGTTTTATCCGCGAGGATTAGGTGGACAGTTGTACTGGTATGCAATCTCACCACTTCACTTATTTGTCTTCCCGACAATGATAAGAAATATTGTTAAGAAGGCAAGAATTAATGCATGAGTTCACTCCTGAAGTAGAAGCGCTTGCTGCAGAAATTTTGAAGTACAGCCTTGAACGCTTAAAGGATGATCCACCACTAGATGGTCCACGATCTGCTGAAGATCTTTTCAATGAAGTAGGAAATACGATTACCGCCAAAGGTTTAGGCGGTCATGAAGCTCTTCAGGTATTTACAAATGTTCTAGCCAAAGCCTGTATCTCGACAGATCATCCGCGCAATCTTGCTTTTATTCCATCAGCTCCCAGTGAATATGCAAACCTTTTTGATTTAGTTGTCGGTGCCAGTGCCTTGTACGGGGGGTCGTGGCAAGAAGGTGCAGGTGCAGTCTTTGCAGAAAACCAAGCGATTCAGTGGTTAATTGATTTAGCAGGATTGCCAGCAACCGCTGGCGGTGTGTTTGTTCAAGGCGGAACAATCGGAAATCTTTCCGCACTCGTTGTTGCACGGGCCCAAGCGCGAAAGAAAGTGGTGGCAAAGGGCCGTTGGGCAATTGCCTGCAGTGCCGAAGCACATTCATCCATTACATCTGCAGCCAACGTTATGGATGTAGATATTCTCAAAATTCCAGTTGATTCAAAGGGAAAGTTGCAGGGTGCAGCGGTTGCGGAAGCGATAGATCATTTGCACGCCACCACTGATAATCGAGTTTTTGCGGTAGTTGCAACTTCGGGCACAACAAACCTTGGAATTATCGATGACCTAAAAGGTTTAGGAAAAGCTGCACACGATCGTGGAATTTGGTTTCATGTTGATGGCGCTTACGGTTTAGCAGCGCTATGCGCACCTTCTGTACGAAAAGATTTTGACGGAGTTGAGAATGCAGACTCATTTATAGTTGACCCACACAAGTGGCTTTTTGCTCCATATGATGCCTGCGCTCTTGTGTATCGCAATCCTGAATTAGCTAAGCAAGCACATTCACAACACGCTTC
The DNA here is from genome assembly GCA_040378115.1 of Candidatus Planktophila sp. Taxonomy (GTDB): domain Bacteria; phylum Actinomycetota; class Actinomycetes; order Nanopelagicales; family Nanopelagicaceae; genus Planktophila. The sequence continues at coordinate 12,970 of JBEINN010000004.1, forward strand.
ATATTTGGATACCTTAAAAGATGACAACTGGTCTCCATCTGATTACGCAATTAACTTAACTAGACGCACTCGTGGTTTGCCATTTTGGTTCTCACTTGCCGCCCACGGAACAGATGCATATGCAGAGGCCATGGAACAAACGTTGACTGTTGCACAACAAGCAGCTGAATTAGTTCGCAAACATCCAGATCTAGAACTGTTGTGCGAACCAGAACTTTCAATCGTTGCATTCACTCGAAAAGGCTGGGCGAGCGCCGATTATCAAAAGTGGAGCGATCAATTATTAGATGATCAGGTGGGCTTTATTCCGCCCTCATCCCATAATGGCCAACCAATATTGCGATTTGCAATTGTTAATCCCTGGACAAAAATCACCGATATTCAGCTAATTCTCGACAGGCTGTAAATCCCACACTTTTCGCTGTGCTCACCTAAGATTTACCCCATGTCCGCACAAGAAGAGTCAGCGATTAATACTGGCCTAAGCGACCTCGAAGTTCGTATCCTGGATTTTGAAGGCAATTGGTGGCGTTATGCCGGTGCCAAAGAGGCTGCAATCAAGGAACTTTTTGACCTCACCGCACCTCGTTACTACCAACTACTCAATGATTTGATCGACCGCGATGACGCTCTAGCTGCCTCACCAATGCTAGTTAAGCGCCTTCGCCGCCTGCGTGAGGCCCGCATGGCCACACGCGTAGCCCGCTAGTCCCTGTTCAACCCCCTCGTTTTGCGCCTGCCAAATAAAGGCTCTAGATTTGGCGTTAGCACTCTCGGGGTGCGAGTGATAAAGCGCCCCGCCAAATGATGGACGAGCACAAGGAGCACAACTCATGGCAAAGCAGATTGCCTTTAATGAAGAAGCGCGTCGCGGTTTAGAACGCGGCATGAATATCTTGGCTGATGCGGTCAAGGTAACCCTTGGACCTCGCGGACGTAACGTCGTTCTCGAGAAGAAGTGGGGCGCCCCAACAATTACTAATGATGGCGTTTCCATTGCAAAGGAAATTGAACTTGATGATCCATGGGAAAAGATCGGCGCAGAGCTAGTTAAGGAAGTTGCCAAGAAGACTGATGATGTTGCCGGTGACGGAACAACAACAGCAACTGTTCTAGCTCAAGCACTTGTACGTGAAGGTCTACGTAACGTTGCTGCCGGATCAAACCCAATGGCGCTAAAGCGCGGAATTGAAAAGGCTGTGGCAGAAATCGTTGCCGAGCTTCTTTCAATGGCTAAGGCTGTTGACTCGAAGGAGCAGATCGCTGCAACTGCATCAATTTCTGCAGCGGACGCAACCATCGGTGAAATGATCGCCGAAGCGATGGACAAGGTTGGAAAGGAAGGCGTAATCACCGTTGAAGAGTCAAATACATTTGGTCTAGAGCTAGAACTGACTGAAGGTATGCGCTTTGATAAGGGTTACATCTCTCCGTACTTTGTAACTGACCAGGATCGCATGGAAGTTGTTCTAGAAGATGCCTATGTTTTGATTGTTAACTCAAAAATCGCAAATATCAAGGATTTAGTTCCAATTCTAGAAAAGGTTATGCAATCAGGTAAGCCACTTGTAATCATCGCTGAAGATGTTGAAGGTGAAGCACTTGCAACCTTGGTTGTAAACAAGATTCGCGGCACTTTCCGCTCAGCAGCTGTAAAGGCACCTGGCTTTGGAGATCGTCGTAAGGCGATGCTTCAGGACATTGCAATCCTTACTGGTGC
>JBEINN010000093.1:0-4043 GCA_040378115.1 Candidatus Planktophila sp.
ATGGGACTCATGGATATTCAGACCATTAGTGAAATTGTTCAAACTCTACGAAAAATTGATCCGACAATTATTGTTATCGGTGAAGGCTGGAATATGGGTTCCTTGGATCCTGCATTACGTGCCAACCAAATCAATATTTCAAAACTTCCTTCTGTCTCATTGTTCAATGATCAAATCAGAGATGGAGTAAAGGGTTCAGTGTTTGATCCGCTTGATAACGGTTTTGCGACCGGAAAATTCACTGCGCTGATGGATGTCAGATCTGGCATAGTCGGAAATATTGATTACTCCTCCTCTGTTGTCCCAAAGTGGAAAACTTCTTCTCCCGGACAATCAGTTAACTACGTTGAGTCTCATGACAACATGACCTTGTTTGACAAGATTCAATCTAGTGTTAAAGGTGTAACTCCTGCTGAATCTGCGAAATTGAGTCGTTTATCAACTTCATTCGTATTCTTGGCTCAGGGCTTGCCATTTATGCAGGCAGGGCAGGAATTTCTGCGATCTAAGAAGGGTGACAGCAATAGTTATAAGTCAAGCGACGAAGTTAATTCAATTAAGTGGGATACCAAGGCAACTAATCTGACAACAGTTGATTACTTCAAGGGTTTAATTGCGCTCCGTAAGGCACATGCTTCATTTAGAATGACAACAGCTGGTCAAGTAAAAACTGCGCTTAAATTTTTACCTGCGCCAGATGGAACAATTGCTTATTCAATAAATGGTTCAAAGGTTGGGGATTCTGCCACCACATTTATTGTTTTCCATAATGCAAATACATCAGCTCAGAGTTTGACATTGCCAAAGGCAGCCACATACTCGGTGCTTGTTGAAAAAGATAAAGCTGGTGTCAATGTTCTACGAAAGTTTAAGGGTTCATCGATAAAGATTGATCCACGTTCAACAATAGTGTTGAAATTTTAAATGTGGAGTCTTCTGTTCCTTTAGCCCGCAGAACCTGAACCTGATGGACCAGCTTTGCGTTGCACCTGTGGTGCGCCGCCACTGCGTTGTCCACCACGAATCTTTGATCCGGTTTCAGAATGGTTTTGAGTTCCTGGTGCACTTGGCTTGTTCTTCTTAGCTTCAAGGGCAGCAAGCATTCTTGCTTTCATATCATCATTCTTATCGGCCATGAGTTAATCCTACTGCTAAGAGCTTGATTCCTTGTATTCGCGTAATCGCTCAAGAACTTCTGATTCACGATAACGACGATGCCCACCTAATGTGCGAATGGCGGTTAACTTTCCAGCCTTTGCCCAACGGGTAACTGTTTTTGGATTCACATGAAAACGTTGTGCAACCTCTTTTGGGGTCAAAAGAACTTCGGCATCGGGGATGCGGTTCATGGTGACTCCTTCAATCTTGTTCTATCTAGTGTGGGCTGTCCGTTTTGGACCGTATTGGGATGAAGTATTGCGATTAAATCAGCGTGAAGCAATACCTATGAGGCTTGCTCGTATGCCTGAACTAAGCGCCAACGGGACATTAATCGTTGATACCCAACGCCAGCCATCATTCCATCTGCGGCAGCTAGGCCAGCAACAGAATGGGTGACATCTTCAATAGATGCATCTGATTCCAGACCATCTTCACCTGAATCACGTAGTGCGCGATCCATGTAATTAGCTAGACCGCCGTAATCAAGTTCAATTAATGATTCTGGGTGAAACATTTCAAGCCAAGCAAGGAGATTTTCTAACTCTTGTTCTACAGGGCCATCACCAAATGCATTGAGCACGGCGTCATGAGCACCACTGCAACGCTGCTTTGCATTGGCAATACTTGTTAATGCGCGACAATAGAAACCATCAGCATTTTTCCCACGAGTTCGCTCTTCCGGTGAAAACAAAATAAACCATCGTGGGGGAATTATCCAGGTCTCATTTAGGATGTGAGGAACTTTATCTTCAAGCAAATCAACACCTGCAGTTATCACATCTTCCATCGAAGGAGAAATAAAATATGGAACCACAGTGCTTGGAAGAGATTCTTTGAAATTATCCAGCGCTCCCCAGCAACGCATCGCAGTGGCCCAGGGTGCTACATAACGGATTCCATCACGATCAAAAATGTGAACACCATCTGCTCTACCAGCTGGAGGTTCTGGTTGAACAACGCGATGTAAGGCTAACTCTTCTTCTTTATCAAAAGAGAATGGATCGATTTCTAAACTTTGCCAACGTAAACGGTCGGCAGGTTCAAATGCCGACAGTGGTTCGTAGATACGAAGTGAGGCTACGTACGGTGTTGGTCTCACGCACGTGGAATGTAGTTGCCCTCAGCAAAGGGATCATCATCATCCTTGCTTGAGGTTGTATCGATCTCGCCGTGAAGTTCTTTGGCTAGGCGATCTAAATCCATATCTTGCGCGTTGTACTTCAAATCACGTGCAACTTTGGTTTGCTTTGCTTTTGCGCGGCCGCGACCCATGGGCGACCTCCTTCACTAATGGCTATGCGTCAGGGAGGTAGGTTATCGCGCCTTGAAGGTGCTCTCCAAAGATGAGCGTGGATTTGAGCCTTCCCGGTCAGAAACCACCCCTGCTACCCAAGCTTTCATGTCTCGGGCGAGTAAGGATCGAACCGTCAGATCAGCAACTGAAGGATCCACGATGGCGCTCATGCCGATGCCACAGTTCCAAGTGCGCTCCATATCGGCTTGAGGAACCCCACCCATCCTTGCCGTGAACTCCATCTCGACAGGAAGTGACCATGTTGAGCGATCATAAGTTGCTGTTAAATGTTCAGGAATAACGCGTGCAGTATTTTCGGCAATTCCGCCACCTGTAATGTGTGAAAAAGCGTGAAGATGTTCTGGCATCGCTTTGATTAAGGCTAAACAATCAAGAGCATAGATCTCTGTTGGGGTTAAAAAGAGTTCACCAGCGCTCTTTCCAAATTCGTTGACATTAGCGTGTAGATCTATTCCTGCGCTTTTAATAATATGTCGAACAAGAGAGTAACCATTTGCATGAAAGCCACTAGATGGCATGGCGATGATTAGATCTCCAGCTTTTACACGATGAGATCCAAGTTGACGATCTGCATCAACTACACCGGTTGCTGCACCTGCAAGATCAAATTCATCATCCTCTAGCAACCCCGGGTGTTCCGCAGTTTCGCCACCAATTAAAGCGGTATTTGCTTTAGCGCAACCGCGGGCGATTCCAGCAACAATATCTGCAATATGTTCTGGAATAACCTTTCCAACGGCAATGTAATCAGTCATGAATAAGGGCTCTGCTCCACAAACAACTAAATCATCTACAACCATTGCAACTAAATCCTCGCCAATGGTGTCGTACTTTCCTAATGCCCGCGCAATTTCAGTCTTCGTTCCAACTCCATCTGTAGATGTTGCGAGCAAAGGTTGCTTCATGCTCTTCAATTTGCTGGCATCAAACAAACCTGCAAATCCACCAATACTGCCAATAACTTCGGGGCGTGAAGCTTTAGCGATGGAGGCCTTCATTAGTTCAACTGCACGATCTCCTGCATCAATATCAACGCCTGCATCTTTGTATGTAGACATTAGTTACCGTGCACTTCCGTGATTTCTAGGCGCATCTTTCCTTCAGATAAATCCTCTGGGATGCGGATTGGATATTCACCTGTAAAACAAGCAGAACATAGCTTTTCTGAGGGTACTTCGGTAGCTGCGACTAAGCCATCGAGAGAGACATACCCTAAAGAGTCCGCACCGATTGAACGGCGAATCTCTTCAACATCTAGCCCATTAGCAATTAGCTCTGCCCGTGAGGCAAAGTCGATGCCGTAATAGCAAGGCCACTTAACCGGTGGTGATGAAATCCGGACATGGATCTCTCGTGCTCCCGCTTCACGCAGCATCCGCACGATTGCCCGTTGAGTATTTCCACGAACAATTGAGTCATCAACAACAACAATTCGCTTGCCTTCGATAATTTCTCGCAAAGGATTGAGCTTTAAGCGGATACCTAATTGACGAATAGTTTGGGATGGTTGAATAAAGGTTCGACCTACATATGAGTTTTTAACTAATCCCATGCCATAAGGAATGCC
>JBEINN010000101.1:0-3915 GCA_040378115.1 Candidatus Planktophila sp.
GATAGGACATACCAATCCCATGGGCTTTCCGGTTCGTTGAAAGAAATCTTTATATACGGCTGGCAATGTCAGCAAGGATGGACCGGTATCAAAGGCGACTTTTCCGATCCATTCAGTGCGACATTTTCCGCCAATTTGATCAGAAGCTTCATACAGAACCACGTCGTGGCCACCGCGTGACAAACGTGCAGCAGCGGTCATGCCGCCCATTCCTGCACCAATCACCACGATCTTCATACTGTGCGACCTTTCCACTTCACGCTCTTGCGCACCAAGTATGAGTAAACAATCAGGTAAACCAAGGCAATGATTGATATCGGGTGCAACACACTATCCAAAACCTTTCCACGACTCTTAATCGCGCTCAGTATCCGCGTTCCAACAATCGCTGCAAAACCAAGCCAGCCGTATGGATTACCCATGAGGCCCAGAACTAATGGAGCGATACTGGTGGCAAAGAGAAATGCAATGACAAAGAGTGCACCAATGAGTGAACCAAAAGCTTTATTTAAAGACTTTCCATATCCAGCTTTGATTTCTTTCCACGATGCATACATTCGAGTCTCTGCAATATCTGAACCGTTAATGACAGTTCCTGATGATCCGCTTTCAATCAAGTGACGCGCCAAGAAGACATCATCAATTACCGCATGCTTGACCGATTGATATCCGCCAACAGAGTTCAAAGCAGAGCGTCTAACAACAAAGAACTGCCCATTTGCTACCGCCATAGATTTACGTCCAGAAGTTTCGGCATATCTCAAAGGCACAGTTGTAAGCCAAGACCATTGAAGCAAAGGTTGAATTAATCGTTCAGCAAAGGTCTGTGCAATCTGACGTGGGTACGGAGAAATAAAATCCAATCGAGCGCCATGCATAAGTGTCACCGCTTTATTGATTGCTTCATTTGTTAATCGCACATCTGCATCAATTGAAATCAAGACATCTTCACTACTGGCATCAAACAATTGCTGCAACGCCCAGGTCTTACCAATCCACCCAGGCGCAAGAGGCGCCCCTTTAATCACGATAAATCGAGCATCATCTGCAGTAAATCGATTTAGCAGTTCATACGTTGAATCTTCAGAGTTGTCATCCAGAAGGTAAAAGTGAAAAGGACCATCTTGGGCCGACAGCGTTGCAACTATTCCTTCAACATTTTCAGCTTCATTTCGCATCGGAACAACCACACCAACAGAATCCTGCAGTTTAGAAGTTGCTCTAGGCGTGCGGATCTGAAAGAAATTTACTGCAGCGATAGTAAGCAGAATTAAGGGAATTAGAAAAAAGAGAATCATCAAAGGTTTACGGTCTTCCGACCCATCGATTAAAGAAGTAAGGAGTTAGTAGAACTCCGAGGATTGCACCTGAAAACAGCGCGATTCCGGGACGACCAAAGAAGAACAAGTTTCCAACGATGCCTGAAAACAATGTCCAGAAAAGCATCACATCTGCAGCCAGTAAAGATCCACCAACCTTGCGGCGATCGCGTGGTGTTGCAAAGTGCAAAATAGTTATCAGCGTCATTCCTGATAGCAGCCAACCAAAAGTGTTGGACAAAGGAATTTCAGGTTGGAACGGAACATGTGCGCCACTTACAACCCAAGTCCAACGCCCAGCGCTAACCATGAGCGGATCTAAGAATAAATCCCAAGCCATCATCAGCAATCCGCCATATAAAAACACCCATGACTTTCCAATACGTCGTGCCGCAACTAAACAAGGGTGGGCGATCATCACCCAAGCAAATGGCACGACCAAAGGAACATCAAATAACTTTGGACCTAAAGTAGATGAGTATGAGTACTCACCAAATGGCCAGCTTGTAGAAACTCCTATTTGTTCTATCAAGTAACCAAAGGTCAACGTGATACCAAGCATGCTCCACCCATAGCGCGCACCAAAAGCGGCAATTCCGTGAAGGAACATTGCAAATGCTGCAGTCAGTACAGATGTGATTGTTATGAACTGCAAAACATCGCCATCAACTAAGGGATAAGCAATCTGCATCAAAATTGTTGCGCCTAGTGCAACACCCATTACCTTGATCAACAGGGGAGATGCGCCACCTCTAGCCCGACGACGGGGTGTGTAATGGCGGATAGACATAGGTTAAGTCTGCCTTATTCCATTTATTTAAGACAGTTACTACAAAGACCCGCGTACTTCACGCACAGCAAATCGAGCAAAAAGCTCCTCTGAATACCAGTTATAGGCCGATGTATCTGCAATCGCCTTTTGATGCGCCGCACCTTTGTATGCAAACTCTCGAATTGCAGCCGCGGATTCCCACAATGAAAAAGTACCCTGCAGACCAATTGGTGCTTCACCAATTCCAATTGCTGCAACCAAGCCAGGAGCTGCTTTCAACGAAACCGTAACTGGTGGCACGGAACTCCAAAATCTAAAGTTCTGACTCCACTTAATGCGTGCACGAGTAATGGCAGCAACCTGCCCATCCCAATCTTTAGCGGTCGCAACAAAAGGTTCTTTGCCCGCCCACTTGCCATTTGAAGAAATAGGTTCCAGTACGGCGCGGAATTCAGATACAGAACCTTTGCGCCAACGCTTAACGAGAGCTGATGAATCAAATTTTTCAATATCTTCAACTACGGCTACTAAGCCCCACTGCAGCGCATGGGCATCGCTGGGAGTAAAGGTCTCGCCCTTACCGGTTCCTAAAGATTTGTGAAAAGAAACATTCTTATCGCGAAGTAAAGAGAAACGGTCAAAGCCCATTGCAAAGATTGCAAAGGGAAGTCTCGAAGGCTTAATTCTCCAAAAGTACGCAACAATCATTAGTCGCCGACAATCATTGGTTGTGCGGATGTACATTCAAGAAGTTCGGCAAAGGTTGTTGGATACACCGCATGAGGGTGGCCAGCAGCTGCCCAAACAACGTCGTAGTCATTTAAAGCTTGATCAATAAGAATCGTTGCGGGGGAGACCCAACCAATAGGTGCAACACCCCCGATAGAAAACCCCGACTTTTCCTTTACGTAATCCGCATCAACTCGTCCAAGTTTTTCAATACCTAAATTCTTTGCAACCAAATCGGTATCTACGCGATGGCGACCACTGGTAATTATCAAAAGTGGAGAATCATCTGGAAGTTTGAAGATAAGAGATGAAGCTATCTGTCCAACTTCAATTCCTAGGGCAGTGGCTGCTTCTTGGGCAGTGCGTGCACTATCTGAAAGAACATGGACTTCACCTGTCAGTCCATGGTCAGTAAGGGCAGCAATAACTCGCTTGACCGCAGCTTTTTCCTTGACTCCATCCACTTCCATAGATTACCCATGACATCGAGTACTCTCAGCCCGATATGAATACCGATTTGTACGCCCTTGGAATGCGAGCCCGCAATGCAATTTACGCATCCTTCTTTCTTTTGGGCTTTCTAGGTCTTGCATGGATCCCACGCATTCCAGAGATCAAGGATTCATTAAGTCTTAGCGATGGGCAGTTTGGCTTAGTCCTGTTGGCGAGCACAGTTGGCTCTATTCCTGGAGCACAGATTGCAGGAAGAGCAGTTCACTCATTTTCATCAAAGCTCGTTGTTCGTATTGCGGGAGCACTATTGCCAGTAGGTGTCTTTGTGATTGGCATTGCAGATACTGTGCAGATTCTGTTACTGGGATTGTTCATTACCGGCTTCAACGTTGCATTCATGGATATTGCGATTAATGGTCAAGCTGTTGAGATTGAAAAACACACTAAGGGGCGATGGATGTCTAGTTTCCATGGCTTCTGGAGTATTGGTGCATTTGCTGCAACATTAGTAGGTGGCTTGATTGCCAATTTTGTTTCACCTCGCGATAACTTGATTGCGATCGCAGCTATTGGGCTATTTGCTTTTCAGTTTATCGCACACTATTTGCTCTCTGCTGAACATGATGGGCACTTAGGCGAACC
>JBEINN010000164.1:0-2026 GCA_040378115.1 Candidatus Planktophila sp.
CTGCGAATCAACTTATCTGCTATTCCTTGGGCAACATCCTCGATTGAAAATGGATCGGTTGGATGCTCCTGTGCCATACGTGCATGGAAGTAAACCTGAAGCAGAACATCGCCCAGTTCTTCGCGCATATCAACCCGATTGTCCGATTGAACTGCGTCAACAAATTCGTATGACTCTTCAAGTAAATACTTTAAGAGTGACTCGTGGGTTTGTTCTGCATCCCATGGACATCCACCAGGAGAACGCAAAGTATTCATGACTTCAACAAGTCGTTGAAGTTGAGAGCCTTGCATATTCTTAACTGTTATTTATCTGAAGGAGTAACAGCGGATTCGGCAGAATCAGCAGCAACTACATCAGCAGTTGTTGGATCCCACTTGCCGTAGCGAGGATTAACAGTTACGCCAATCTCTTTCGACTTAGCAACAATTAACTTTTGGATCTCTAGGCCGAGTTGATCTTCAGTAACACCGGCAGCAACTAGTTTCTGGCTGATTTTGTCAGAGTAGGCAATTGCTTGGATGTATCGATCTAAATCTTGAGGTGCGATTCCTGCATTAACGAGTGCATTAGGAAGACCTGCTTCGCCACCAACCTGCTCAAGAATGCTTGCACGACGTGTATCGATTTCTGCCTTTGTAACGTTGATCTCTAACTCTTGACCAAGTTCACGTAGCAAAGTTCCTAGTAGATGAAAACGAAGCTGCGAGAGATTAAGGGATGCGCCAGTTTCAAGCTGCATCTGCGATGTATCGACCTTTGAGCGCTCCGAAAGAATTGAATCAATACTTCCCTGAACAAGTGCTTGAGTGATTTTTGTATCGCCCACTGTTGCCGCCGCACCTATTTGAGAGCATCCCGCCAATAGAAAGGTTGCTAATACTGCGGTGATTGCCAGGATCTTCTTCATTCTGTACTCGCTTTCGGTGCATCGCTCAATTGATGTACGGCCTCAATGACCCAGGCCAGAAGAGAAGTATCCACTATTTCAGGCGCATTCTGTGACGGATTCCAAGAGGTGGCCTTCGGAAGAGCCACCAAAACTGTGCTTGCTGCACCCTTATAGAGAGAGCCTGGGTATAAACGTGTCAAACGTAACTGACGAGATTCAGGCAGTACTAAAGGTGCAAGACGAAGAAACTTTCCTTGAACTACAACTTCAGTCAACTTCGCAGCCTTTGCTTGTGCACGCAGAGCTGCAACTCCCAACAACGCTTTGGCTTCTTCGGGTAAATCACCAAATCGATCAATTAACTCTGCCTCGATTGATGCAACATCACTGGGTGCTTTTACATCAGCTAGACGTCGGTAAAGATCAAGTCGTAAGCGCTCACCCGGAACAAATTCAGATGACAAGTGGGCATTGATTGGTAACTCAACCTTGCATTCAGAAACCTTTTCCTCGGTTTCTATGATTCCAGATTTGTATTCTTGAACCGCTTCTCCAACCATTCGCATATACAAATCAAATCCAACATCTGCAATGTGGCCTGATTGTTCCCCACCCAAGAGATTGCCGGCACCACGAATTTCAAGATCCTTAAGCGCAACCCGCATACCTGAACCTAAATCCGTATTAGTTGCAATTGTTTTTAGGCGTTCATGTGCAAGTTCAGATAATGGCTCGTCAGGTGAATACAAGAAATATGCATATGCTCGTTCTCGCCCACGACCTACGCGGCCACGCAACTGGTGTAGTTGAGATAAACCAAAGCGATCAGCTCGCTCGACAATCAGTGTGTTTGCATTTTGAATATCTAAACCGCTTTCAACAATTGTTGTACAGACCAAAACATCAAAATCACGGTTCCAGAAAGCCAGAATGACATCCTCTAACTCGCCCTCTGACATTTGCCCATGCGCAATTCGAATTCTTGCCTCAGGGACTAGCTCCTTTAACCGCATCGCTGTCTTATCGATTGTGTCGACGCGATTGTGTAAGTAAAAAATCTGTCCATCTCGCAATAGTTCACGGTGAATCGCAGCAGTAATTTGCGCCTCTTCAGCCGGGCCCACGTAGGTGAGA
>JBEINN010000092.1:0-4083 GCA_040378115.1 Candidatus Planktophila sp.
GAGGAGGCTTCTAGCATTTATCGAGAGAGCCTAAAGGAAGAAGTTGCTGCTAGTTAATTACTCGGGCTTACGTCCCTGACGCATTAAGCCAAAGGTAACGGCATCTTCGAGTGCCATGGCAGATGCTGCAATAACGTTTTCGTGCACACCAACAGTGTTCCATTCACCCTTGCCATCGCTCGTTTCAACTAAAACACGAGTAACAGCCCCTGTTCCTAAGCGACCTTCAAGGATGCGAACCTTGTAATCAGTTAGCTCTAATGAAGATAGTTCTGGATACAACTTCAGCAATCCTGAACGCAGGGCGTTATCAAATGCATTTACAGGACCGTTACCTTCACCATTGCAAGTGATCTCGTGCCCACTTGCGGTCACAGTTACTTCAGCCTTAGTGGTGATTGATTGATCAGCGGCACGTTCGACTGATGTAACCCAATGATTAATGGTGAAAAATGATGGACGCTTACCTGAGATCTCTTCATGAACAAGCAATTCAAATGAGGCATCTGCTGCTTCAAAAGTAAATCCGCGTGCTTCCATTTCTTTGACGCGATCAACGATGCGACCAATGAGTTCCTTGTCTCCCCCAAGATCAACACCAAGCTCTTGTGATTTCAATTCAATTGATGCGCGACCTGCCATGTCAGAGACCAACATACGCATGTCATTTCCAACAGATGATGGATCTTCATGTTGGTATAGGGATGGGTCAACCTTGATTGCGCTGGCATGTAATCCTGCTTTATGGGCAAATGCGGAAACGCCAACATATGGTTGACGAGAACTTGGTGCAACATTTGTAATTTCGGCCACCGCATGTGAAATCCTAAAAGCTTCTTGCAGAGCGTTAGTGGGCAAAACTAGTTGCTGCTTCTTTAGCTCGAGGTTGGCAATAATCGTCACTAAATCTGCATTTCCTGTGCGCTCACCATAGCCATTTAATGTTCCCTGAACATGGGTTGCACCGGCTGCAACTGCTGCCATGGAGTTTGCAACTGCGCACCCAGTGTCGTTATGGCAATGAATACCAAGTCGTGCGTTACTTGCCGTTAAAACATCATGAACGATTTGAGAAAGCTCGTCAGGAAGCATTCCACCATTGGTATCGCATAGGGCAATTACATCTGCGCCGGCTTCTGCGGCAACACGTACTACTTCAAGTGCGTAGACACGATTGCTGCGATAGCCATCAAAGAAGTGCTCTGCATCAAGAAAAACACGTTGGCCTTCTTGGCGCAGGTGCGTCACTGAATCACGAATCATTGCCAGGTTCTCATCAAGTGTTGTCTTAAGTGCTAAATCAACATGGCGATCAAAAGCCTTTGCAACAAGTGTCACAGCAGGTGCTCCGCTATCACGCAGTGCGCCAAGCAGAACGTCATCGGCTGCATTTGAGTTAGGTCGTCGCGTAGCACCAAAGGCAACAAAGGTTGCGTTCTTTAATTTCAATTCCTTCTTGGCAAGTGCGAAGAATTCGGTGTCCTTTGGGTTAGCCCCGGGCCAGCCGCCTTCGATAAAGCCAACCCCTAGATCATCTAGGTGGCGGGCGATATTGAGTTTGTCGTGAACCGAAAGGTTGAGACCCTCTTGTTGCGCGCCATCGCGCAGGGTGGTGTCATAAATATGAAATGAATCGTTAACTGGCATTACTTAACCGCACTCATCCAGTTGTGCTTATCAGCAATAGTTCCGTGTTGAATACCAAGTAAGTGGTTGCGAATCTGCATTGTGATTGTTCCTGGTTGTCCATCACCTGTTACCCAGGTGCCCATCGCGCTCTTTGCTTGTCCCACAGGAGAAACAACGGCTGCTGTGCCACACGCAAAGATTTCAGTAATTTCGCCTGATGTAACGCCATCTCGCCAATCATCGACAGATAACATCACTTCATCAACTTTATAACCAAGATCGGCAGCTACTGACAAAATCGAATCACGAGTAATTCCTGGTAACAATGTGCCTGTTAATTTTGGGGTGATTACTGTGGCATCAGCGCCTTTACCCTTTACAAAGTAAAGGTTCATACCGCCCATTTCTTCAACCCATTTACGTTCTTTCGCATCGATCCACACAACTTGATCGCAGCCTTCTTTAGCTGCAGCTTTTTGAGCAATTAAAGATGCCGCGTAGTTTCCGCCGCACTTTGCCTCTCCTGTGCCGCCCTGTGCTGCTCGCACATATTCCGTTGAAATCCATACCGAGACCGCCTTTGATGGATCAAAGTAAGCACCAGCTGGTGTTGCAATAAGAAGGTAGGTTGCTTTGTTCGTTGGACGTACACCTAACCCGACCTCAGTTGCGATCATAAATGGACGGATATACAGGGACTCTCCTACTTTGCTTGGAACCCAGCCAGCATCTTGGTGAACAAGTGCTTCAACAGTTTCCATAAACAACTCAACTGGCATTTCAGGAAGTGCTAAACGCTTAGCTGAGTTTGCAAATCGTTTTGCGTTCGCCGTTGGACGAAACAAAGCAATTGATCCATTTGGCTGGCGATACGCCTTCATACCTTCGAAAATTTCTTGTCCGTAATGGAAAACCGCTGTTGCCGGGTCCAATGAAATTGGACCGTACGGCATCAGATGAGGTTCCCCCCAACCATCTTTCTCACTCCACTCGCACATCACCATGTGATCGGTGTAGTACTTTCCAAATCCGCCTTCTGCAACTAACGCATCCCGCGTTGGCGCATCTTTAGCATTTGGATTAAGAGTGATTTTCATGATTACAGAGCGCTTGCTAGCGCATCTCCAATTTCAGTCGTGCTGCGCTTCTTATCTGCGCGTACCAGAAGATCTGCAGCAACCACCTTTTCTACTTCACGGGCTGCTTCCGTTAAACCTAAGTGATCAAGCATCATCGCAACTGACATTACTGTTGCAGTTGGGTCAGCTAAATTCTTTCCCGCGATATCAGGGGCTGAACCATGAACAGGTTCGAACATTGATGGGAATTTTCCAGTTGGATTGATATTTCCAGATGCAGCCAAACCAATGCCACCGCAGATCGCTGCTGCAATATCTGTCAGGATGTCTCCGAATAAGTTATCTGTCACAACTACATCAAATCGCTCTGGATTAGTAACAAAGAACATCGATGCCGCATCAACATGCAGATAATCGGTCGTGATCGCTGGGTATTCCTTGGCAACCTCGTTGAATGTGCGCGTCCATAGCCCACCTGCACGGGTAAGAACATTGTTCTTATGTACAAGGGTCAGTTTCTTTCGTTCGCGCTTTGACGCACGTTCAAATGCATCACGGATTACGCGTTCAGCACCGCGTCGGGTGTTGAGGCTTTCTTCAGTTGCGATCTCTGCATCAGTGCCTTCTGCAAGGACGCCGCCTGCACCAACATATGGACCTTCTGTGCCTTCGCGAACTACAACAAAATCTATGGGAGCTTTCGTTGCAAGGGGGCCTGTAACACCAGGCATTAAGCGAGCTGGACGAAGATTGATGTAATGATCAAAGGCAAAGCGAAGCTTCAATAGAAGACCGCGCTCTAGTACACCGCTGGGAACAGAAGGATCTCCGACTGCGCCAAGCAAAATCACATCTGCCTTTGCAAGCTCTGCCAAAGTTGCATCAGGTAATACCTCCCCTGTGCGATGCCAAAATGCTGCGCCAAGATCATATGAAGTTTTCTTGAACTCCACTGAATACTTCTTTGCAACAACATCTAGAACCTTGAGACCCTCAGCGACAACCTCGGGGCCGATTCCATCGCCTGCAATAACAGCCAAATTAATTGTTCTCATTACCCCACCAAAGTTACAGAGCGAACTAGTTCTGCTCCAGTTTCCTTCTTTACGGATGTGATAAGTTCATCACTGATCTGTGAATCAACGGTAAGTGCCATCAAAGCGTCGCCACCAGCAGAACTACGCGCAACCTGCATGCCTGCAATATTGATGCCTGCCTTACCGAGTGCATTTCCAACAGTTCCTACAACTCCTGGTTTGTCAGAGTAACGAAGGAACAAGAGATTTTCAGTTGGTGGAAGATCAAGATCAAAGGTATCGATCGCAATAATCTTTTCAACTTTGCGAATTCCCATCAATGTTCCATCGACTGTAAC
>JBEINN010000129.1:0-2907 GCA_040378115.1 Candidatus Planktophila sp.
CATCTGTTGCAAAGCGTCGAACCTCGTGGTGAACCTTGGTTACCAATGGGCAGGTTGCATCAATAGTTTTTAGATTTCGCGCAGCTGCTTCTTGGTGGACCAATGGAGAAACTCCGTGGGCTGAAAAAACAACGGTCTTACCCTCTGGAACTTCATCGGTTTCATCTACGAAGATCGCGCCCTTTGCTTCCAGCGAGGTAACGACGTGAATGTTGTGGACGATTTGCTTGCGCACATAGACAGGTGCGCCATAGAGAGCCAACGCCTTTTCAACGGTGATAACGGCGCGATCTACCCCTGCGCAATATCCGCGAGGCGCTGCCAGTAGAACTCTCTTGGTCATGGGGGCAGTCTATTAGGCTCATCCCATGTTCGAAACTTCAAGTGATGCCCCGGCAACGGTTCGGGTCGTATCTGAAGCAATCAAGGAGTATGTCGAACGTCTTGGCCCAATCTGGATTGAGGGCGAGATCAGTGAGTTAAATGAACGCAGCGGAATGATGGCCTTCATGCGCCTTCGCGATCCCAGCGTTGATATGTCTATTTCAGTGATGTGCCATAAATCTGTAATCGCAGCGGTCAAGCCTTTACCCGATAACGCCCGCATCGTTATGTATGCAAAACCATCGTGGTACACAAAAAATGGATCACTCTCATTTTCTGCCCGCGAGATTCGACAGGTCGGAGTCGGCGAGCTGCTTGCTCGTTTAGAGGCTTTGAAAAATCTATTGGCTGGTGAAGGGTTGTTTAACTCTGATCGCAAAGTTGCACTGCCGTTGCTGCCAAAAGTTATTGGGTTGATCTGTGGTCGAAATACTGATGCCGAAAAAGATGTTGTTGAAAATGCAAAGCGTCGTTGGCCAAGTGTGCAATTTGAAATCCGCGAAGTTACGGTTCAAGGTGCAGCAGCCGTTACAGAAGTTTCAGCGGCGTTGCGTGAACTAGAAGCCAACAAGGATGTTGAAGTAATCATAATTACCCGTGGCGGTGGATCCTTCGAAGATTTGCTGCCATTTAGTGATGAAGGACTAGTTCGTTTAGCCGCATCATGTGAAACACCAATTGTTTCTGCGATTGGCCATGAAAAAGATTCACCGCTTCTTGATTTAGTGGCAGATTACCGAGCATCAACACCTACCGATGCGGCCAAGCGAGTTGTTCCAGATATCGCTGAAGAGATCCAGATGATTAGTGCGATGCGCGATAGAGCCCGTCGCACTGTGTTAAATCGCTTAGATCTTGAAACAACACGAATTACCAACTTTAAAAACCGCCCTGTAATGAAAGACCCTCATGTATTAATCACTACACGGGCTGAAGTCATTGCTGGGCTGCGGGATAGATCAAATCGTTCCTTTGGGGCTTCATTAAAGTTGGCCAAAGAAGAGCTCAAGCAGATCAAGGCTCGCGTGCGGGCCCTGTCACCACAATCAACTTTGGACCGCGGGTATTCAGTAGTTCAGTTAGCCGATGGCCAAATCGTCACAGATCCAAAGAAGTTGAAGGCAGGCGATGAGTTACGACTTCGTCTTGCAAAGGGCGAGACCAAAGCCACAGTGCTAGACAAGTAAAAATCACATAGCGATACAGAAGAGAGTAGATTTAGACCATGGCCGATGCACAGAAAATCTCATATGAAGCAGCTCGGGACGAGTTAGCTGAAGTTGTTGAATCCCTGGAAGCGGGCAGCGCAACGCTGGAAGAGTCTTTGAAGTTATGGGAGCGCGGCGAAGAGCTAGCCAAGATCTGCCAAGAGTGGCTAGATGGGGCAAAGAAGAAGCTTGATTCAGTAAAGCCGAATAGCGACTGATTGCGACATTAAGCAGATGCCAAACTTTTCATACTCCGATCTTCTGCCGCTGGGTGAGGATAAAACCAAGTACCGCCTGGTCAGCAAAGAGGGCGTATCAGTTGTAAAGCTTGGCGATAAAGAGTTTTTGCAGGTCGAACCAGCAGCCCTTGAAAAGTTAACATCCGAAGCAATTCATGACATCAACCATTACCTTCGTTCTGAACATTTACAGCAGTTAACAAATATTGTTAAAGACCCCGAGGCCTCACCTAATGATCGCTTTGTTGCGATCGACCTGTTGAAAAATGCCAACATTGCAGCCGGTGGAATCTTGCCGATGTGCCAAGACACAGGTACCGCGCTGGTTATGGGCAAAAAGGGCCAGTATGTCTTAACGACTGGCAAGGATGAAGTCGCGATTTCACAAGGTATTTATGATGCCTACACAACCTTAAATCTTCGGTATTCGCAGATGGCCCCAGTGACAACCTGGGAAGAAAAGAACACTGGCAATAACCTGCCGGCCCAAATTGAAATCTATGCTGATAGCGATCACCAGGATGAGTACAACTTGCTCTACATCGCCAAAGGTGGCGGCAGCGCCAATAAATCATTTTTATATCAAGAGACCAAGGCTGTTTTAAACCCAACATCATTTATGAACTGGTTGGATGAAAAGCTGCGTTCAATTGGAACCGCCGCATGTCCTCCGTATCACTTGGCGATTGTCATCGGTGGAACAAGTGCCGAACACACAGTAAAGACAGCAAAGCTTGCAAGTACTAAGTATTTGGATTCATTGCCAACATCAGGTGATGCCGCAACAGGCCATGGATTCCGCGATATCGAATTAGAGCAAAAGGTTTTGGAATTGACCCGCACATTAGGAATCGGCGCCCAATTTGGCGGCAAGTACTTCTGCCACGATGTTCGGGTAGTTCGCTTGCCTCGCCACGGTGCCTCTCTGCCTATCGCAATCGCGGTTTCCTGTTCTGCAGATCGACAGGCAAAGGCCAAGATCACTAAGGATGGAATTTTCCTGGAAGAGCTAGAGCGCGATCCTGCACATTTCTTGCCGGAAACAACTGATGAACACTTAAATGATGATGTTGTGG
>JBEINN010000051.1:0-6057 GCA_040378115.1 Candidatus Planktophila sp.
AAGAGATGGCTGGAATTAAAGAGGTTGCAGAAGAAGCAGGCGTCTCTACCGCAACTGTTTCTCGCGCACTTCGAGGGCTGCATCATGTCAATCAACAAACGCGCGAAAAAATAATTGCTGCGGCAGAAAAGTTGAACTACCCCTTAAATACAGAACGTCAAGGTTCAACCAGTGGGCGTACAAACTCTGTAGGCGTTGTCGCACCCTACATTTCTCGTTGGTACTTTTCACAAGTAATTAGTGGCGCAGAACAAGCCTTGCGTGAAGCGGGAATGGATTTACTGCTCTATAACTTTAGCCAAATGAAGGGCCGTGAAAGGCTTTTTCAACATCAGCTCCTTAAAGGTCGCGTTGATGCCCTGATTGTCATCTCGCTTCCTCCGACCGAAGAAGAGTTTGATTCAATGCTTTCACTTGGAATTCCAATTGCCCTTGTTGGAATGGAGCATGAAAAGTGCGCATCAATCAAGATCGATGATGTGGCAGGAGCTAGAACTGCCACCCAGCACTTAGTAAATCAGGGCCACAAAAAGATTGGGTTAATGTCAGGTCGACCAGATGACCCATTTAACTTTTCTGTTCCACAAGATCGACGTAAAGGTTTTATGCAAGTGCTTGCAGAAAATGATTTGGAATGGCTACCATCTCGTGAAATCCATGGTGATTTCACTATGCACACCGCATCGCGCGCGATGGATGATTTATTAGCTCGACCAAATCGTCCGACTGCAATTTTTTGTGAGTCAGATGAAATGGCAATTGGTGCGATGCAAGCGTTACGACGTCATGGCCTAAAGACACCCGATGACATTTCAATTATTGGTTTTGATGGACATGAAATGGCAGAGTTTTCAGAGTTAACAACAATTGAACAGCCAGTCACTTTGATGGGCGAAATGGCTGCGTGGTCAATCATGGAGAGATTACGTAAGCCTGTTATCGATGCACCTTCACTAGTTTTGCCAACCACGCTTGTTGTTCGTAATTCAACTAGACGACTTACACCCGAAGAACAAGTTCTCTGAGGTAACCTTGCCGATATGAGCGATCACCTAACTACGGTCCCTAATCTTTCAGTGCTACAGACGCATCGGACTGTCTAAGTGGAAGGTAAGAAATATGATGTTGTCATCATCGGTGGCGGACACAACGGTTTAGTTGCCGCCACTTATCTTGCTCGGGCAGGCAAATCAGTCAGAATTCTTGAAGCAAACCCAGAAATAGGGGGTGCTTCACAAAGTGTGAAAACCTTTCCAGAATTTGATGCAAATCTATCCCGCTATTCATATTTGGTATCACTTTTGCCCGACAAGATTGTCAATGACTTAGGCCTTTCCTTTAAATGCATTTCTCGTGAGGTTTCTAGCTACACCCCATACGGGGAAGACAAAGGTCTGTATGTTTCAAGAATTTGGGATTCAGAAACCGAAAGCTCTTTTAACGAGCTAGATCCTTCAGGTAAAGAGGCAAAGGCGTGGCAAGCTTTTTACGCAGAGATTGCAGAATTTGCTGAAAAGATTGCGCCAACAATGCTCCAACCACTTAAAACCCGTAGCGAGCTAAAACGCGAGATTGATTTAGATGCAACTTGGCAATACTTGATTGAAGAGCCTATTGGCACAGTCATCACTGAAAGATTTAACAATGATGTAGTCCGTGGCGTCGTGCTGACAGATGCACTTATTGGCACTTTTGCATCAGCCTTTGATTTACAAGCAAATATCTGCTTTTTGTATCACCTAATTGGAAATGGAACAGGGGAGTGGAAAGTTCCTAAAGGGGGAATGGGCGCTTTAGTCAATGAACTTGTTCGTGTGGCTACCGAAAGCGGAGTTCAGATTTCGCTGAATTCAAAGGCGGTCAAAGTTGAATCTACTTCTACTGGCGTAACTGTTGAACTAGAAAAGGGCGAAACTGTTACAGCAGAGTACCTTCTTTCAAATGCAGCACCTGGGGTATTGGCAAAACTACGGGGCACTGCAGCACCAAAAAGTCTCGACGGTTCGCAGTTGAAGATAAATATTTTGTTAAAGCGACTTCCTAAACTCAAATCTGGGGTTGATCCCCGACTTGCATTTGCAGGAACATTTCATGCAAATGAGAGCTTTACTCAGTTTGAATCAGTTTTCAATGATGCTAAAAATGGAGTGATGCCACAAAAGATGCCGATTGAGATGTACTGCCACACTTTGACGGACCCATCAATCTTGGGACGAGAGTTACAGGATGCTGGCTATCAAACTTTGACCTTGTTCGGACTTCACACCCCTGCCTCTCTCTTTGATGGCAATAATGATGAAGCCCGAGAAGCTGCACTCAAGTCTGCTTTGGTATCTCTCAATGATTACTTAGCCGAACCAATTGAAGATGTGATCGCGGCTATCGAAGTTAAAACGCCGCTAGATATTGAAGAAGCAATCGCACTTCCACGCGGCAACATCTTCCATAAGGATTTGTCTATGCCATTTCGTGAGGATGGAACTAAAGAATCCTGGGGTGTTGAAACCGATGACCCACGTATCTTCATATGCGGAGCAGGAGCGGTTCGAGGCGGGGGAGTTAGTGGGATTCCTGGCCATAATGCGGCTATGGCGATCCTTTCGAACAATTAGACTTAGTTCATGAGTATTCACCCTGAGACATCAGCGATTACAGCAGGGCGTCCTGAAGTTGCACCAGATGCTTCCTTGAATCCTCCCCTTGTTTTTTCTTCTACCTATCACGCAGGTGGACCAGTTGGTTATGGACGTTACGGTAATGAAAGTTGGACCGCTTTAGAATCCGCAATTTCAGAACTTGAAGGCGGACAAACACTTTCTTTCTCTTCAGGTATGGCTGCGATCAGCGCTGTCTTTTCAATTCTGCCAATCGGTGCACCTGTTGTTGCATCCAATCAGGGATACAGCGGAACCATGGGCTTGTTGAATCAACATCAAGCATCGGGTCGACTTGAAGTTCGTTTTGTAGATATCACCAATACAGAAGAGGTAATTGGTGCACTGAAAGGCGCGGCTCTGTTATGGCTAGAGTCTCCAACTAATCCTTGTCTTGAAATCGCAGATCTTCCTGCGCTGATTGCTGCCGCTAAGAAGCAAACAATCGGAGTTGGCGTGGACAACACATTTGCAACTCCACTAGTTCAAAAGCCATTGTCAATGGGTGCTGACATTGTTATGCATTCAGTCACGAAGTTTCTTGCTGGCCATAGCGATGTAGTTCTTGGATCACTATCGACTACTGATTCTGCATTGTTAAAGCGTTTAGAAGAATCACGTCGATGTAACGGGTCTATCCCTGGACCATTTGAGGCTTGGCTTGCACTTCGCGGACTGCGTACTTTTCCTGTTCGATTTAGAGCTGCTGAAGCTAATGCAAAGATGTTGGTTACGCGATTACAAAGCCATGCAAGGATCACCAAAGTTCGTTACCCAGGTTTTGGTGCCGTTATCTCATTTGAAATTGATGGAAGTGCAGAGCAGGCGGAAAAGGTCTGTGAATCTTCACAATTGATTACACATGCAACAAGTCTGGGCGGGATCGAATCCTTGTGGGAACGCCGCCGCCGCTGGGCTTTAGAAAGTCCATCAGTTCCAGAGCAGTTGATTAGATTGTCAGTTGGCTGTGAGCATGTTGAGGATATTTGGCAGGACATAGAGCAGGCACTGGCCTGCCTGTAGAGATTTTCTGGGCAATAGCGAGTATTTTTATCCTATGTTTAAAGCCGTTCGCCGCACCTTCGCAGCATTGACTGTGACGATCCTTGCCTTTCGTGCGGTTGTCTCATTTTTGTCATGGGTAGAACATCAGGACGAGTCTGTTGCTGATACCTGGGTCGATGAAGATGAGTTCGAAGATGCCTGAGATTGAATACATTCCTGGTAGCTGCAATATTGGCAAGGGCGAAGTCCGCAAACGACAGGCTGTTGGACTAATTGGGTTAGTTATATCTATCTCTTATGTTTTATCTTTTAACGCCATTGATGCTCCGGCAATTTATCGTTTTGGAATCTTCTTTCCATTGATGGTTGCTTCAGTTGGTTTTGTGCAGTCGCGCTCAAAGTTTTGTTTAGCCTATGGTTTTGCTGGAACTTTCAATGTTGGCAAGATGGGCGATATTAAGCGAGTAGCGAGCAAAGAGGATAGAGCTGCTGATCGCAAGACCGCGCTTGTAATCCTTGGCAAATCTTTTCTTCTAGCAGCTATAGCAACAGCGGTGGTATTAGTACTACCGCTTTAATGAAAACAGAGATCTAAACGATCTCGCTTCCATCTTTACGAGTTGCGGTAAGGCTTGCTACTGCTGTCACAGTTAGCGCTGCAACTATTACAAATAGGCTAACCTCAATAGGTACGTGAGGCAGTTCGATGCCCGCGATTTCATGAATTCCTACACCATGGAATGCCTCAATAAACATCTTGAAGCCGATAAATGCCAAGATGAAGGAAAGCCCCTTGGACAGGTAGACCAATCGCTGTAATAAACCTTGTAATAAGAAGTAGAGCTGACGCAATCCCATCAATGCAAAGATGTTTGCGCAAACGACGATGTATGGATCACGTGTGATTCCAAAGATTGCAGGAATCGAATCAAGAGCAAAGACAAGGTCAGTAAAGCCCAAAGAAACTAGCGCGATGAAAAAGGTTGTCGCACCTTTGGAGCGCAAGTAGGTGATCAGGCGATCTTCCTTCCATTCTTCTTCGCCATCATCCTCGACAAGAAGACGATAGGCGGTAAAGACTAGGAAAGCTCCAAATACAAAGAAGGCTCCAGAGAACTTTTCAATGATCGCGCTACCTGCAGCGATAAAGCCACCTCGAAGTAAAAGTGCAATGATAATTCCAAGTAAAAGAACAAGTTGTTGTTTTGTCTTTTCAACTTGCAATCGGCTCAAGATGATAACAAAAACGAAGATGTTATCTACTGACAGTGCATACTCGGTTAACCAACCAGCAAAGAACTCTTTTTGTGCATTTGGATCTGTTGTCCAATTTGGCATCAAGATTCCAAACACAATAGCTGCAGACACATAGATAAATGTCCAGATTCCTGCCTCAGTCATTGTTGTCTCTTTGTTTCGACGTACGATCGCAAGGGTTAAGTCAAAGACAATTACAAGAGAGAGAATTCCAAGGGTCAATAGCCATGTAGTCGTTGATTCCATGGCGGTATTCTGCCAGTTAGTGATGCACCCAGATGGTTGAAATGGGGGGGATCCTCACTTTTCCATCGCGACTATCAACTATGCCCGCGCTCACAATGAGCAACTTTCCAGTGATTTCCACCTCAACAGGGGAATCAGACAGATTCATGTAGATAAAGACATTGCCACGACGAAACGCTAACAATGAATCACTCTTTGACCCATGTTCAGGGGAGTCGAGCCAAGTGATTGTTCCTTGATCTATCAGGTGATCAGAACGCAGCCTCAAAGCGCTGCGATAGAGATTTAAGGTGCTCTTTGGGTCCGCGCTTTGCTTTTCAATTGTGAGATCTTTCCAGTTGTCAGCCAGGGGCAGCCAAGGTTTTCCAGTTGTAAAGCCAAATGGAGCAGTTTCACCGCTCCAAGGAAGTGGCACACGTGCGCCATCTCGTCCTTTTTGCGCTCCCTTAGTCCTGAAATAAATCGGATCCTGTCGCGAAGAATCAGGAATCTCACCATCAGGTAGACCTAATTCTTGGCCAGCAAATACATAACATGAGCCAGGTAATGCCAAGACAAACAGAGCAAGTGCGCGTGCTTGAACTTCTCCAATACGTGATGCGACACGAGGAGAATCATGATTACTTAGAGCCCAAGTAGGAAGTGCGCCAACAGAATCCATCAATTCAATTGAGCGATTAACAACACCGTATAGAAAATCAGCTTTAAATGGCGCATCCAATAAATCAAAGTTAAAAACTTGATGCAGTTCATCACTTCGCACATAACGCGTTGAATTTACTGGGGGATGCACCCAAGCTTCGGCAACTGCCATGATTTCGCGATCTTTATATGAATCAAAAAGTTTTCGCCACTTGCGATAGATCTCGTGGACACCTTGGCGATCAAAGTAAGG
>JBEINN010000099.1:0-3949 GCA_040378115.1 Candidatus Planktophila sp.
ACTTGCCGCAGACCCCCAAGACTCTGGTGCACAAGTCACCAACCATGTTGTTGGAGATTATAAAGATTTAGAAACGGTTCGAGCTTTTGCACGAAGGTGTGATGTCGTCACATTTGAACACGAATTGATTCCCTTAAGCATCATCAAAGCCCTAGAGGCCGATGGTGTAGTTGTTCGTCCATCCTCTTCATCATTTATTTATTCTCAGGACAAAGCTGCGATGCGGGAAAGATTAAGCACCTTCCCATCTCCGGGCTGGCAAATCGTAACTTCGGTAGATCAAGTTAAAGAGTTTCCAGTCATTGCCAAAGCGATTTCTGGAGGATATGACGGTCGAGGGGTCTGGAAGGTTGCTGATGCACGGGAACTCTCCTCACTTTTACAGGAAACTGGAAAGTTGTTGATTGAAGATCTTGTTGATTTTGATTATGAAATCGCTGTAATGGTGGCGCGTTCGCCACATGGTCAAGCAGCAACGTGGGCTCCTACTCAAACAATTCAAAAAAATGGAATTTGCACCATGACAATTTCGCCCGCACCACATATTTCACTTGATGTCAGTGAGAAGGCTCAGAAATTAGCCCTAGATGTTGCTGCAAATGTCGGTGTCGTTGGAGTTTTGGCTGTTGAGATGTTTGTAAAAGGTGAGGATCTGTTCATTAATGAATTGGCAATGCGACCACATAACTCTGGTCACTGGACTATTGAGGGTTCACGTACAAGTCAGTTCGAACAACATCTTCGTGCGGTCTTAGATCTACCTTTGGGCGATCCTTCAATGACCGCTCCCTTGGCTGTGATGGGAAATGTGCTGGGTGGAGATAAGCCAGATATGTATCGGCCTTACCTACATCTGATGGCTCGATCACCGGCCCTTAAATTTCATCACTACAAGAAAGAGGTTCGCCCAGGCCGCAAGATTGGCCATGTAACTATGGTGGGCGAGAACCTCATAGAATTAACTCGAGAGGTTCAGCATGCCTTGGATTACATGAGCGGAGAAGTTGATGAGTGATGTAGCGATCATCATGGGGTCTGACTCTGATTGGTCAACGATGGAGGATGCAGCAAAAATTCTCGATGAACTTGGAATTTCATACACAGCAGATGTTGTTTCAGCCCATCGCATGCCACTAGAAATGGTTGAGTTTTCACAAACTGCACAGTCAAAGGGGTACAAAGTAATTATTGCTGGAGCAGGAGGTGCTGCACACCTTCCTGGAATGGTTGCATCGTTAACATCTTTACCGGTTATTGGCGTTCCAGTTGCATTGAAAAATCTGGATGGCATGGATTCACTGCTATCTATTGTTCAGATGCCTGCAGGAGTTCCTGTTGCAACAGTTGGTGTTGGAAATGCTAAGAACGCCGCATTACTAGCTGCACGTATTTTGGGAGTTTCCGATTCAACAATTTCTGCAAAGGTTTCTGCAGGTTTGCAAGAGATTAATCGGATCGCAAAGAAAAAGGGCGAAGATTTAAAGGCGCGCAGCAAGCACAAAACTGGTTTTTAAGCTCGAGCCCGGTATTCAATTGCTGGGCAACGATCCATAACAGTTAACAAACCTGCTGCTTGGGCCCGAGCAATTGCTTCTTCATCAATCACATCAAGTTGAAGCCAAACCGCTTTGGCACCGATTGCAATTGCTTCATCAACAACTGAGCCAACTAGCTGGGAATTAACAAAACAATCGACAACATCCACGGCCACTGGAATCTCCGAAAGAGCGGTGTAACCAATTTCTCCATGAACGGTTTCGCCTTTTGGGTGCACCGGAATAATGGTATGCCCTTTGTCTTTGAGTAATTGAGCAACTCCAAAGGCTGCACGGTCAGGGTTGTTACCAAGCCCGACTACAGCCCAAGTTTTAAGTGCTAGGACTGCGTCAATTGTTTCTTTGGTATTAATCGGTACGACCCAGAGCGTGGAACTTCCAACCAGCTTTTCGCCACAAAGTGCGATCTAACATGTTGCGGCCATCAATAATGATCTTAGATTTAACAAGAGAAGCGATCGCCGCTGGATCGATTTGGCGGTATTCCTTCCATTCAGTTAAGTGCAGAATTAAATCAGCATCCTTAAGCGCATCTGTAACAACCTCCTGGTATTCAAGGTTAGGAAAACGCTTGCGTGCAGGCTCGATACCTTGTGGATCATGCACTACAACGATTGCACCAGCTGCTTGTAACTGTGCGGCAATATCTAATGCTGGGGAGTCGCGCACATCATCACTGTCGGGTTTGAAAGTCGCACCGAGTACAGCAATTTTGTACTGAGTTAAATCCTCTGACAATTCACCACGCACAACATCGATTACACGTTGGCGAGCACGAATGTTAATTGCATCGATTTCGCGTAAGAATTCAAGAGCTTGCTTGGCACCAAGTTCTTCAGCACGCGCCATAAATGCACGAATGTCCTTAGGAAGACACCCTCCACCAAAACCGATACCTGCTTGCAAGAATTTATTTCCAATACGTGGGTCATAGCCAATTGCTTTTGCTAATACGGTGACATCGCCACCTGCAGCTTCACAAACTTCAGCCATTGCATTGATGAATGAAATCTTTGTTGCAAGGAAAGAATTAGCGGCAACCTTTACTAATTCAGAGGTTGGCAGATCTGCGCGAATCCATGGAGTACCAAGTGCAATTACTGGCTCGTAAACCTCTTTAAGAATTTCTTCTGCACGATCATTGGCAACACCAACAACTAGACGGTTAGGAGTCAAAGTATCTTCAACAGCAAAACCTTCGCGAAGGAATTCTGGATTCCAGGCTAGATCTGCTTGAGGTGCAATCTTTGCTAACTCTTCACGTAAACCTTGCGCAGTTCCAACTGGCACAGTTGATTTACCAACAACTAGAGCACCATCTTTAAGGTGGGGGGCAATTGCTGCGACAGCTGATTTCACATAGGTGAGATCAGCTGCAAGTCCATCTTTGCTTTGCGGAGTTCCTACACAAACAAAGTGAACATCAGCATCTTTGACAGCTGAAAAATCTGTTGTGAAAGATAGTCGTCCTGTTTTCATCTCTTGCTCAAGCAAGGTGTCTAAACCTGGTTCGTAAAATGGCAACTTTCCACTTTGCAGCAGAGCAACCTTTTCAGGATCTGTATCCACTCCAACAACGGTAAAACCTAGGGAAGACATACATGCAGCGTGGGTGGCTCCCAAATAACCGCAGCCAACTACCGAGAGAGTTAAAGTCATGCGGGAGAGTTTACTTCAGAGCTCCGCAAGGATTTTCATCAGCGGTACGAGTCTTAAATTTATCGATCACAGTTGGCTTGGCTGTTGTTGACGCCGAAGGAGTAGGGGTTACCTCATCAGTGAGCGGCAAATCTTCACGAATTCGATTGAATAGTTCTGGCGCAAGCTCTGAATCCCATGTAACTACCGATCCAACACCTGGAACTCGCGCATTGGTATTTCCCAGAGGAATTGTAAGAGTTCGGACATTGCTTGAAGAAAGATTCTTCATTTGCTTTGCAAGTGTCAAAAGATCGCTCTTATTGAGTTCTGAATCGGTCTTGATCGTCGCAATCGCTGCATTAAAGAAATTTACAAGTTTAACTGGGTTAAGCAAAACGCCGGTGCTTGTTACCTTACGAAGGACTGCGCTCATGAATTGCTGTTGGCGTTGCATGCGGCCTAGATCGCCCATGCCATCAAAGTCACGTGTTCGCACATATTTTAGAGATTCAACACCGTTGAGAGTATGGACACCTGCAGGAAGAACTAGGTGGCTACCAGGATCATCAATGTCTCGCTTGGTGCAGACTTCGATTCCACCGAGCGCATCAACCATTCCCGCGAAGCCAGCGAAGCCTATTTCGATGTAGTGATCAATTCGAATTCCTGTTTCATTTTCAACTGTCTGGATGAAGTGTGGTGCGCCACCAAATGCAACGGCTGCATTAATGTGTCCTTTTGATGGCGGAATG
>JBEINN010000095.1:0-4017 GCA_040378115.1 Candidatus Planktophila sp.
CATACCTCACAAATTCAGGGTTTCTTTGATGGTCCCGTAGATCATCTCTTTGCACTTCCCATGCTTGCAAATTATGTTGGCAGCAAGGTAGATCGCACTCGTTTAACAATTGTTTCTCCTGACTCAGGACGCGTACGAGTTGCCGAACGTTGGTCGGATTTATTGGGGGGTTGCCCAATTGCATTTATTCACAAAACTCGTGACCCACGTATCCCCAATGAATCCATAACAGGCCGCGTTGTTGGTGATGTTGTTGGACAAACATGCGTAGTTATTGATGACATGATTGATACAGCAGGCACAATTACAAAAGCTGTAGAGGCCTTATTTGATGCAGGTGCTGCAGATGTAATCATTGCTGCAACACATGCAGTGTTTAGTGGTCCTGCTGTGGATCGCCTAAAGAACTGCCGCGCATCTGAAGTTGTTATTACAAATACCTTGCCAATCTCTGAAGATCAGAAGTTCGACAATCTGACAGTGCTTTCAATCGCTCCGCTACTGGGCCGCGCAATCCGCGAGGTCTTTGAAGATGGATCGGTAACAAGCCTGTTTGATGGTCATTCCTAAGCGGGGATTTGGAGCTTTCTCCCTAATCTCATAGACTCCAATCATTCTGGCGAGGGTTTCGATCGAAACCGTTATCGACGGCAAGGTGTCTAACTCCTGTCAGATCTAATCGACAGGAGTTTTTTCATGGCAGAAGTAAAGATCGTCGGAACCACTCGTACTGAATTTGGTAAGGGCGCATCACGTCGTGCACGTCGCGATGGTTTAGTTCCTGCAGTTATCTATGGTCACGGTGAGAAGCCGCTACACATCACGCTTCCTGCAAAGGAGCTCGGCGTTGCTCTTAAGCAGTCAAACGTTCTTTTGGACATCACTATCGATGGCAAGAACGAACTAACTCTTCCAAAGGTGATCGTTCGCGATTTCC
Organism: Candidatus Planktophila sp.; assembly: GCA_040378115.1. Lineage (GTDB taxonomy): Bacteria > Actinomycetota > Actinomycetes > Nanopelagicales > Nanopelagicaceae > Planktophila. Next base: position 938 of record JBEINN010000095.1, read on the forward strand.
TTAAGCAGATCCTTGAGCACGTTGACCTAGTTTTGGTTCGTCGCGGCGAGAAGGTTGTTGTTTCAGTTCCTGTTCACGCACTTGGTGAGCATGATCGTGATGGAATCCTTGAGCACGTACACAACTCAATCGAAGTAAGCGTTGATGCTTCATCAATTCCAAACTTCCTAGAACTCGATATTCAGGGACTTTCTTCAGGTTCTTCAAAGTACGCAGCAGATGTTGTACTTCCAGCAGGTGTAGAACTCGTATCTGATCCAAAGATGATCGTTGTTCACTTGTCAGAGAAGTCGACTGCAGCAGCAGAAGAGACTGCAGCACCAGCAGCAACAGATGCAGCAGCTCCTGTAGCAGATGCAGAGAAGAAGGACGCTTAACCCGTAGGCTTTGTTGTTATGACGTGGTTGGTAGTGGGCCTGGGTAATCCAGGAGATCAATACGCTGCCACACGTCATAACATCGGCCAGATGGTGATTGATGAACTTGCTCGTCGCCATTCATTGAAATTTTCTTCACACAAGTCACGTAATGAAATCGCTGCCTATAAATTAGAGGCAGGAACGCATTCTGTAATTCTTGCAAAATCAAAGAGCTACATGAATGAAACTGGTGGGCCAGTCAAAGCACTTGCAAATTTCTATTCAGTAGAGCCAGCGAATGTTATTGCTTTACATGATGAATTAGACATTCCATTTGCAGCAATTCGCACCAAGTTTGCAGGTGGCGACAACGGTCATAATGGTCTGAAATCAATGACTTCATCATTTAGTGGACCTGATTATTTCCGGGTTCGATTGGGTATTGGTCGACCAATGGGTGAACAAGATCCTGCAGATTTTGTATTGAAAGCTTTTTCAAAGGTAGAACAAAAGGATTTGGGTGAATTCATTGGTCGTGGCGCTGATGTTGTCGAATCTTTGATCACAAAAGGTTTAGAAGCAACACAATCCGCCCATAACAGCTGATCAACCGGTATTGCGAAGTCCTGCTGCAACTCCATTGATCGTCAACAACAAGGCACGACGCAAGATTGGATCGGCAGAATCGCCGGCATCACGCACACGCTTGAGCAAGTTAACTTGCAGCAAGTGAATCGGTGAAAGGTATGCATCACGTACTTGCAAGGTGCGCGCCAAAATTTCTTGATCACCCAACAAACTTGTCTTCTTAGTTAGGGCAAGAATTTCAGAAACTGTTAGATCAAACTCTTCTTGGATCTCATCTAAGAAATGATGAAGCTCTTGTGGGACCAACGCTTCTACATAACGCTTAGCCAGCGCTAAATCAGTTTTGGCCAAGGTCATTTCAACATTGCTAATAAATGTTGTAAAGAAGTGCCACTCTTTGAGCATTTGTTCCAACAGGGCTGAGTGTCCGGCTTCGCGTGCTGCCTTTAATCCAGAGCCAACCCCAAACCAACCAGGAACAATTTGTCGTGACTGAGTCCAACCAAATACCCACGGAATCGCACGTAATGAATCAAGACCACTTGCAGCATCTGGGCGACGTGATGGACGTGAACCCAAGAACATATCTCCCAGTTGCTCAACTGGAGTAGATGCATAGAAGTAAGCTGGCAAATCTGATTGATCAATCAATGATCGGTATTGCTTAAATGAAGCGTCACTGAGCAATTGCATGCAATCGCCCCAGGATTTCAGTTCTGCAGGAGTCTGTCGTGGACCACGATTTAAAACAGTGGCTTCTAAAGATGCGGCCAGAGTTAACTCAACGTTTTCGCGAGCAAGAGATGCAAGTGCGTATTTATCACTGATCACTTCACCTTGTTCAGTCATCTTAATTTGTCCATCAACTGATCCCCATGGCAATGCAATTAATGCTTCATACGTTGGTCCACCACCACGGCCAACCGAGCCACCGCGACCATGGAACAAACACAACCTCACGCCATGCTTGATAGCAACATCGCGCAACGAGCGTTGAGCTCTATGAATCTCCCATTGGCTCGTTGCAATTCCTGCATCCTTGTTTGAATCCGAGTACCCAAGCATTACCTCTTGCACATCACCCCGAAGCGCAACAACAGAACGATATGCAGGGTTACTCAATAATTTTTCTAGAATGTCTCCCGCCGAACGCAGTTCAGCAACAGTTTCAAGCAAAGGCGCAAACCCGATGACAGCTTTCTTTTCTTTCAGTGAAACAAGGCCTGCATGCTGTGCGATGAGAACTGCTGCAACTAGATCATCTGCGCCCTTAGTCATTGAAACGATATAGGTTTCAATTGCTTCTGGTCCAAATCGATCTACTAAGTCATTAATTGCACCAAAGGTATCTAGCGTTTTCTTGCCTAAAGGGTCCAATTTTGATGTGTCATACATTGTTGTGTCAGCAAGTACTTTGGTTAGTAGATCGAACTTTTCATCGTGGGACTTTCCTAAATATCCATCAACACTGATGATCTGATTCAAAAGATGGTGGTGGGCATCTGAATGCTCGCGAACATCCATTGTTGCGTGTGTGATTCCAAAGGCTGCGACGGTGCGGATAGTGCGCTCAAGCAAGCCTGTGGCAATCAGTTCACCACGGTGAGCCAATAGTGAATCACGCATCAACACTAGATCTGCCAGTAGTTCGGCGGTGTTTGAGTAATCACGATTTGGCACATGTGCTGCACCTTTTGCATGGCGATCACGCGTAGCTGCCAAACGATGCACGATTGCTGTTGCCTTTAAGCGATATGGCTCTTCAATGTTGAGGCGCAAGAATCGCGGTTCAAACTCTGGAATGTGTTTCAAGTCCTTTTCAACTGATGCAGTCAGTTCAGATGTTGCCCCAACAATCTTTGTCGAAACTGACAACATCTGTCGCAAAGCATTCATCGCAGCGATAGTTACACGAATTGCATGTCCAACCTGAAGCACCATCGCATCGGTTGTTACCTGTGCTGTGATGTTTGGATTTCCATCTCGATCTCCACCGATCCAGTTACCAAAAGACAACGGACGAGCAGTGATCGGAACTTCAACATCGATTCGCTTCATTTCTTTCGCAAAATCATTAAGAACTTCTGGAACCGTTTGCGTGAATAGATCATCGAGGTAATACAAAGCGTTAAG
>JBEINN010000081.1:0-4588 GCA_040378115.1 Candidatus Planktophila sp.
AGGAAATGATGGCTTAGACTTTACCCATGACAACACTTACCGCATTGACTCAAGAGCGTCGGTTGGTTACCGCTATTCCGGGACCAAAATCTCTCGAGGCGCTACAGCGCCGCAGTGAGGCGACATCTGGGGGACTAGGCCTTGCCTTTCCTGCGGTAATTGAACGTGCAAGTGATGCGATTCTTTTGGATATCGATGGCAATCAGATCATTGATCTTGGTTCAGGCATTGGTGTTACAACAATCGGAAACTCGGCACAACGCGTAGTTGATCGCGTAATTGATCAAGTACAGGCATTTACTCACACCTGCTTTACCGTTGCTCCGTACCTGGGTTACATCGAAGTTTGTGAAAAATTAAATGCATTGACTCCTGGAACATTTAAGAAGAAGTCCTTACTTGTTAACTCGGGCGCAGAAGCGGTTGAAAACGCAATCAAGATTGCACGCCACTACACAAAGCGCCAAGCAATTGTTGTTTTTGAACACAGCTACCACGGTCGCACTAACTTAACTATGGGTATGACTGCCAAGAACATGCCATACAAAGAGGGCTTCGGACCTTTTGCTCCCGAAATTTATCGAGTACCAATGCCTTATTCATTCCATTGGGTTGGCGATCAAGCAACAATCACTGAAGATGCGATTGACATGGTTACTCACAAAATTGATAAGGAAATTGGCGCGCATAATGTTGCTGCAATCATTATCGAACCTATTCAAGGCGAAGGCGGATTCATCGTCCCACCTAAGGGATTCTTGCCAGCACTTTCAAAGTATTCAACTGACAACGGAATTATCTTCATTGCAGATGAGGTACAAACAGGCTTTGCGCGTACCGGAAACATGTTTGCCGTCGAGCATGAAAGCGTTGTGCCAGACATGATCGTTACAGCTAAGGGAATTGCAGGTGGCTTGCCTCTTGCTGGTGTAACTGGCCGTGCCGAAATTATGGATTCAGTTCACGTATCTGGTCTTGGCGGTACTTACGGTGGAAATCCAGTTGCTTGTGCCGCAGCACTTGGGGCAATGGAAACCATGCAAGAAGAAAACCTTGTTACTCGTGCAAACCATATCGGTCAGATTCTTGGTGATTCACTTCGCGCACTGCAGGCTAAGTATCCAGTGATTGGTGAAGTTCGTGGTCGCGGTGCAATGCAAGCTATTGAATTAGTTTTGCCTGGTACAAAGACACCAAATACGGCAGCAATGAACGCAGTTGTTAAGTATTGCCAGAGCAAGGGTGTTCTTATCCTTACCGCTGGAACATATTCCAATGTCGTTCGCTTCTTGCCACCAATTGTTATTACAGATGAACTTCTCAAGGATGCGCTAAGCGTTCTTGATGAAGCTTTCGCTTCTCTTTAAAAACTAGCCTTCCCTCTAAATTCCTGAAGCGTGACCTTCGCAGCGAGGGTCTGATCCAAATGCAAAGGTTCCGTTAGCTAGAACCTCCATCATTTGAACTGAAGATCCATGTCCCCATGCGGTTAGCGGTCGAACATCATGACCCTTTGCGCGCAACTGTTCAAAAACTTCAGCAGAGACTCGGTTCTCGATTTCAAGAACTCCGGCACCCTTTTCTTCTTCCGAACTTTGTCCAGGGGTATTTAAATGCTGCCAACGTGGCGCTTCAGTTGCCTCTTGCACATTCATCTTCAAATCGATGACATTAACAAGTAGCTGCAAATTACTTTGAACTTGAATATTTGCACCGGGTGTTCCACCTACAAGATAGAGCGAACCATCGGGGTGAACTGCAGTAAATGCATTCAAAGTATGGGCAGGGCGCTTACCCGGTGCGATGATATTTGGTGATTGTGGATCCAATGAAAATCCAGTTAACCGATTGTTCAAAAGGATTCCTGTTTCAGGAATTATCCATGAACTACCGAATCCATGGAACACAGATTGAATCCACGAAACTGCATTTCCTGCTGCATCTGCGACTAAGAAGTAGGTTGTATCACTGCCTTCACTGACCGGAGCAACATCTTGCCCGGCAGTATCCATTGAAATCTGCGTTACACGTTGATCTATATGTGACTTAGACAAGATTTTTTCAGTGTTTACCGTGATGAATTCTGGATCTCCCAGAATCGCGTTGCGATCGGCAAAACCAATCTTTTTAGACTCTACTCCGACATGTATGCGATCTGCCTCTGACAAAGACGCAATATCAAATCTTTCGTTGAGCAAGAGCTCTTCCATCAAGATCATTCCCTGGGTTGGTGGAGGCTGACCGTAAACCGTTATGTCTCGGTACTTAACAGAAAGCGGATCCAATACTCGAGTTGTGTGGGCCTTCAAATCTGCTTCATTGAACCAACCATCAGATCCCTTAACCAATTGTTGTGCAATACGCCCTTCGTAGAAAGCTGCACGACCGCCTTCTGCAATGTCGCGCAATGAGCGCGCTAAATCTTTTTGAACAACTAAATCGCCAACCTTCACCTTTACATCGATCCCCATATCTTTAAAGAGTGAAGTATCAGGTGCTAATTTTAAATGCCCAGCTATTCTGCGGACAAAGCCGGTGTTTGCAGGGAATCCATTTTCAGCATAATCAATAGCTTGTTCCAACAAAGTCGCCATAGGCAATTTTCCATAGCGCTGATGCGCTTCAAACCAAGTCGACACTAAACCAGGAACAGTTCCTGATTTGTATCCATGCATCGGAATTCCATCTTTATAGTTTTCAGGAGTAGCAGCATGTGAACCTTCACCACTTCCGTTGAATGCCAAGTTTGTTGTGCTGGCTGCGTGATGGGTGACCAGAAAGGCATCGCCTCCTAAATGCGAAGCACCTGGTTCAACTACACAGATCACCGCACTCAGTGAGATCGCAGCATCAATAAAAGAGCCACCTTGGTTCAGAATTGAAATTGCAGCACTAACCGCCAAAGGCTGACTGGCGGCTGCGCCTCCATTACCGGCATAAACAACACTTCTACCTGTTTGCATTCGCCAAGCTCTGTCCTATCTATGAGTTCTTTACAAGGGAAACCGTCAATACGGATAGAAATATCCGGGGGATTAGTTACCCGGGCTGACAGTCGACATATTGAAATCTTTTAAAACCATCGGCGGAACAGACATGCTGGTCATATCTCCAGCCCATTCACGAGGCTGAGTCCATTCAGTTGCACCTGCATGAGCAATGCGTGAAAGTGCGCTGACTGGTGAATCATTCCAACGGAAGTTGTTTGTAGCTCCCTGAACTTCTCCATTTTTAACGAAGTAAACGCCATCACGAGTAAGGCCGGTAAGTAGCAATGAATTTGGATCAACCATGCGGATGTACCACAGTGTTGTTAGCAGCAAGCCGTTATCAACTTTCTTGACAAGATCTTCTAGCTTTCCGCTTCCACCATCAACGCTCATGATCAAGTTGTCACCAAATGGTGTGTATGGAAGGGAAGTTAGCTTTGCACTGGCACGGGTCTGCACCAATGACTGCAATACGCCGTCTTTGATCCAATCAACTTGTGATTGCTTTTGTCCGTTATCAAAGACTGAAGTAAATGAACTACTTGACGATGCAGACACAAATGGTGAACCAGAAAGCACAGGATGCGATGGTGTGCTAAATAGTTGCAGCCCAACATTGGACAACTTCTCTCCAACGCGAGTACCTCCGCCCTTCTTTGAAAACACGCTTTGGCCTTCATGGGCATCTCGTCCACCAGCAACCCACATCATGTAGACATAGATGTCAGCAATTGATCCCGAAGGAAAAATGGTGTCATATCGACCTGCAGGAACATCAATCTTCTTTGCTTGCCATTCAAGACGCTGGCGGATATTGGCATCGATTGCAGCAACAGAAACATCTTTAAAGTCATGGGTTTCAACGCCATCCCAGGTTGAACGTGAACGTTGGTGCGACTTTCCAGTCATTTCGACTCGGCCAACAGGTGAATCGTGACGAAGTCTTATTCCGCCCTTTGAACCTACCCAAATACTTTGGTGGGTATGCTCGGCATAACCAAATAATTCAATTGCATCCGACTTTGATCGGCGCATCATGTCGCCAAGTTCTGGCGCAAAACCAGAGAAGACTTCTGGACCAGTCGGAGTATGTGCAGCGCTCCAATTTCCGAAAGCCACATCGCGGGCAAGAGGTGCGAAATCTTCAGCTGCACCCGAAGCTTTTGCTGCAGCAGTTGCTTCGGCAAGGATCGCGTCAATATCGCTTTCATCAACATTGGTACGAGTAACCGCACCAGATGCCATTGATCCATCCATGGCAACAAATGAAATCACTGTGACGTTACGTTGTTGAATAACACCATTAGTTGTCAGAGTGCTGCTGGCCCAACGAAGGTTGGCTTGTGTGCTGTCTTGGACTACAACGATGCAATCATCTGTTGTCGAACGAGCCAGAATCTTTTCAACTAGATCTTGAGCTGAAATCATTTGCTCGCCTCCGCAACTGTATTAAGAACATTGACTTTGTCGAACACCGCTGCCGGACAACCATGGCTTACAGCCGCTACTTGTCCTGGTTGCGCCTTACCGCAGTTAAATGCACCGCCTAGAACATAAGTAGATGGACCACCGACAGCTTTCATAGATCCCCAGAAATC
>JBEINN010000055.1:0-5862 GCA_040378115.1 Candidatus Planktophila sp.
TAAGTTTGCCGGTTTGGATGCAGCTGCCAATTATTTAGTTAAAGCTGTTTATCCAGCAGGCAAACCACGATTTATGTTAATTACTCCACCGCAGTGGATGGATGGCATCACCATGTCAGGTTCAGCCCTTGCCACTATTGGAGTGAGTGCACCGATTCTTGCACCGGCCAATGCCGTGCTGATCGAAATTACTAAGCTCTAATCAACCCAGTTCAGAGTTCGCTCAACTGCTTTCTTCCAATTCTTATAGCCAGCTTCGCGCACATCTAAAGTTGAAGTGGGTGACCAGCGGCGTGATTGCTGCCATTGCTTCTTCACTTCATCTTGTGAACTCCAGAAGCCAACAGCTAAACCAGCAGCATATGCAGCACCTAAGGCAGTGGTCTCACCAATAAGTGGGCGAGTGATATCGATTCCCATGATGTCAGCCTGCATCTGCATGCATAAAGAGTTAGCGGTGATACCACCATCAACTCTCATTTCACTCATTGGAACACCACTATCGGCAACCATTGCATCCATAACATCGCGGGTTTGATAACAAATAGCTTCAAGGGCGGCGCGAGCAAGATGGGCTTTAGTAGCCGCGCGTGTTAAACCAACGATTGCACCCCGTGCATCACTTCGCCAATATGGGGCAAAGAGGCCTGAGAATGCGGGGACGAAATAAACACCTGCAGTGTCAGTGACTGATGATGCAAGATTTTCAGTTTCAGCAGCGTTAGTAATGATTCCTAATTGATCACGCAACCATTGAATTGCAGAGCCAGTAACGGCGACAGAGCCCTCCAATGCGTAATGAGCAGGTTGGTCTCCGAATTTAAAGCAGACGGTTGTTAGTAGACCATTTTTAGATCTAACAATTTCCGTGCCTGTGTTGAGCAATGCAAAGTTTCCAGTGCCATACGTCGTCTTTGATTCTCCGCGTTCAAAGCAAACTTGTCCAACCATTGCAGCCTGTTGATCTCCTAAGATTCCAGCGATTGGAATAGAAGTTCCAAATGGACCGTGAGGGTCAGTGGATGCATACACTTCAGAGGAAGATCTGATCACAGGTAGTGAACTACGAGAGACTCCAAAGATATCTAGAAGCTCTTGATCCCAATCAAGGGTTTCAAGGTTCATTAATAATGTGCGACTGGCGTTGGTCACATCAGTTTGATGGACACCGCCGCGAACTCCACCTGAAAGATTCCACAATAACCATGAATCAATAGTTCCCATTCGAGCATTTTCATTTTTTGCAGCAGGAACATTGCTCAGAAACCAGTTCATCTTGCTGCCGGCAAAATATGGAGCAATCGTTAAGCCGGTCTTAAAGCGGATAGTCTGCTGTTGGGCATCAGTTAATGTTGAGAGAAAATCTGTTGTTCGGGTGTCTTGCCACACGATGGCATTAGATAGAGGTTGCCCAGTGGTTACATCCCAAACCACCGTGGTTTCGCGTTGATTGGTGATTCCAATAGCTACTAAATCTGAGCCCAATATGTCGGCCTGCTTAAGAGCCCCAGCTATAACTTCTTGAACACGCTGCCAAATCTCACTGGCATCATGCTCAACCCAACCGGGGTGAGACATTATTTGGCGATGTTCAAGTTGATGTTGGCCAACAACTTTGCCTGAGTGGTCAAAAATCATGAAACGAGTACTTGAAGTCCCTTGATCCAGGCTGCCGATATAAGTCACGAAGTGAAAACCTTTCACAATTAAGTTAGGCTTACTCTACCCAGATGCAATGGAGATGCAACGCTTATGTTCCTGTCACAGCTAAGCCCCGAGCAGCGTGATAGCGCCATTGCACAATTATCGAGCGAATCCTTTGACATATTAGTAATTGGCGGGGGAGTCACAGGCGTTGGGGCGGCCCTTGATGCTGCATCACGTGGCCTAAAAGTTGCTTTGATCGAATCCCAAGATTTGGCTTCAGGAACTTCTAGTCGTTCCAGCAAACTTATTCACGGTGGTCTGCGATATCTAGAACAGTATGACTTTAAATTAGTACGTGAGGCACTTCATGAGCGCGAACTCATGGTTTCCTCTTTGTCTCCACATTTAGTTAAGCCAGTTGGATTTTTATTTCCGCTGACAGAAAAATTCAAAGAGCGCACATACGTTGGTGCAGGCCTTGCTCTCTATGACGCGCTCCGTGGTTTCCAGCGTGCCCTTCCTTGGCACAAACACATTGGCCAAAAGCAGATTAATGAGATTGCACCATCTTTGCGCCCAGATCTGATTACTGGAGCTATTAAGTATTTTGATGCACAGGTAGATGACGCGCGACACACAATGACAATTGCGCGCACAGCTGCCCGCCATGGCGCAGTGATTGCAACACGAGTGAGTGCGGAGTCTCTCTTGCGTGAAGGCAGGCGCGTTGTTGGAGTTAAGGCAAAAGATTTAGTGTCTGGTAAAACTATAAACATCAGTGCAACAGCAACAGTGATGTGTGCTGGTGTGTGGAGTGATGAACTGCATGCAAAGTTTGAATTAAAGCCAGGTTATAACGTGGCAATGAGTAAGGGCGTGCATATCGTTTTGCCAGGCTCAGCAATTAAATCTAACGCTGGAATTATTCTCAAGACTCCAATTTCAGTCTTGTTCTTGATTCCATGGGGAGATAAGTGGATTGTTGGAACAACCGATACTCCTTACATCGGAGATCGAGCAGAACCTTTTGCTAGCCGAGAAGATGTTCAATACATTCTGGATCAAGCCAATCGTGTGCTCTCGCCTAAATTAGATGTTTCTCAAATTATTGGTGTGTATGCAGGGTTGCGACCATTAGTTGCAAACAATAAGGACTCTGCAACAACCAAACTCTCTCGTGAACACACAGTTGATCGACCAGCTGCAGGCTTTGTCAGTATTGCCGGTGGCAAATACACCACTTATCGAGTGATGGCTAAAGATGCCATTGATCGCGCAGTGATTGAACTTCGCGCCCTTAAGCCCGAGTCTGTAACAGAGAAGCTTCCATTAGTGGGTGCGGATGGTTACTTTGCATTAGCGCAACAAGTGGAGCGCTTAAGTGAAACAAGTGGCCTAGATGCTGCAACTATTACTCACTTGCTCGATCGTTATGGCTCAATGATCAGCGAAGTTCTTGCACTTATCGAAGCGAATCCAAAGCTTGCAGCAAAAGTAGATAAAGATTTGCTTTATATAAAGGCTGAGATTGAATATGCCGCTAGTTATGAAGGTGCACGAACAGTTGATGATGTTATTTCACGCCGCACACGTATTGCCTTTGAGGCAAGTGATCATGGCGTGCACTTGGCTGATGAAATTGCAGCGATTATTGCTCCGGTTCTTGGGTGGAGTGCAAAAGAGCGAAAAGCATCTGTGGCTGCCTATGAGGAGTTAGTAGATCGTGAGCTTGAAGCACTTGATGAACTTCTAGAAGAGCATGAAAGAGTTAGTTCTTAATCTGCTTTGAACAACCATCTACTGAAGGCTTCTTAGTTGGCTTCTTAGTTGGCTCTGGTGTTGCTGATGGAGTTGGACCTTGAACCACTGTGAAAGTTACTGCTTGAGAGCTTTGTGCATGAGTTTGTGACACATCTGTATAAACAACATTTCCACTATATGTGCCGGCCGGAACACCCTTGATTGCCAATGTCCACTCACCACTTGTGGCACGCAGAACTGTTTGAACTGGTCTTGTCTTTGGCGCAGTTGCAGCGTCAAAGACAAGTTTAATTGCACCAGTCACAACCGGTGATGAGTCAGGACGTATGACCGTTGCTTTGAAAGTAACTGATTTATTGGTTGTGCTGGCTGATTGGGCGTTAACAACCAGTTGAGTTGGCTCATTATTTGGCATCAAATCAACTAATGCAGGCGCCCAACTACCTTTAGAAAGATTGAGGAAATCAGAGGCACTGCCTCTAAAAATATTAAGATCAAGTCGAGTGCCTGGCACACCATATTTAGGTGCTATTCCACAGGATGTGTATTGCCAGATAGTCCATTGTGAATCACAGTTAGCGCCAGTCCATGAGTGCACATAGCAACCACCAGCTTTAATTCCAGGTTGATTAATCGGATTAAACGGATCAATTGCATATTGGGCTAGCCACAGTGGGTATTGAGCCAACTTCGCACTCTTATTCATTGAACTCTCTAAAAAGTTTGAATACGAGTAGAGAATTGGAGTTCTTCCTGTTTTCTCTTTGAGCAATCCTAAGAATGTTTCTGCCCACAAAGTTACTGCAGCTTGGCTGGCATATTTTTGGCAAGCACCAGAAGAGGAGACGCGGACACACTTATTCTCAAGATCTAGTGCGTAAGGGAGATCTTTTTCAGTGTAACCACCGATAGCAGCTAATCTCCATAATACTTTTTGAGCTTGTGCAGTTGCATCACGGATGATTCCTGCTGAATCACTAACATCAGGCAAAATTGCATAGTGATAAAAACCTGTATAGAGACCTGCAGCTTGGGCTGCTGCGTGATCCATAATCAGGTACTTAAGTGCAAGTGCATCTGCTTCATCTCTAGTATCTGAAGCTTTAATCATGACGAAGCGAAGTCCAGATGCATAGGCAACTGAAAAATCAATTGGCTTGTCGTTTGGATGTTGCCATCTACTCACATCTGCTCCGTGGATGCGACCACCAGGACCGAAAGATTCAACAACTAAGGAAGGATCAGTGGTTGAAATCTGGGGCAGTTTTTTAATGGTGATTGTTTTAATGGGGGAGTTGGAAATCTTTCCCCCAACATTTACTTGAGCGCGATACTTAATCGGAATATCAAAGGAAGTTGCAACAGCAACAATCTTCCACGTTCCTGCTTTGGTGGTCTTAGTTACAAAACGCGTGGTCTTCCATTCACCTGATGAATTGCCTTGAATTTTCACGCTCAAACCAGATCGAGCCGGCTTGATGGTTCCGTAAAAGGTAACTACTGATTCAGTTGCCGATGGAGTTTGTCGCAAGGAAAGTGTGAGAGAGCTAGAAGCGGCCTGAACCTGTGGCACATTCAGGGCCAAGAGAGTCAGTGCAATTGCTGTGATTGCTGCGCGGATTTTCATCGCTCACTTATTTCAACATCAATAGCCAAGACTGATTTTATTGTTTGAGTCAGTATCTGCTGTTGCTTCAACCGAGTCTGTGAGAACTCATGGGAACTAGAAAGCTTACGGGCATCTGAAAAGTCCAAAGTAAGAACCTTGCCATCAAAATCTGCTAAGCGGGCGTCAAAGAAAGCAAGCCATGAGACACGGTCTTCTTCCAATACGGCATCGAGGACTTCATTCCATCGATTGCGTATTTCTTGCAGTTCCATAGACGCAAACTTTACCTAGGAACACTGTTTTATGAGTGGTGTGGCGCGCCTAACCAGCGGTAATACTCACCTACAAGTTGCACTCTCATATTTTTATTGGCATCTGGATGCACATGCAGTTCTTGTGCAACTCGTGAAATCACTTGTTCCACAGACTTTTCACTGACATATCGTGTACGCCCTATCTGGGCATTTGTCATTCCACTTGCAACTAATCGAAGCACTTCGGCTTGGGTGTTAGTCAGATGTGCCATCAGCGTTGCAACTCCGTGGTCTTGAAAGGAAGTGTTGCCATTAATCCATGCGACCTTGTGTTTTTCAACCGCTGAAGTCATTGAGTCATTAATTGCATTACATAGAACTGTGAAATCAACAATGGATTTCTTAATTAATATCTTAGTTCCAGCAGGTACATCTTCATTAGATTCACCCATCAAGCGCAGATCAGGACATGTATTTAGAATTACTATTCCGATGTTTTGATTTTCCTTGCGCATGTTAATAGCGATTTTTACTGAAGACATGCCAGCTATGTTCATGTCCAGTAAAATCACATCGGGTTGTAAGCGCCGA
>JBEINN010000086.1:0-4380 GCA_040378115.1 Candidatus Planktophila sp.
AGGCGGCTTCATTGAGCACAGGAGCCCATTTCATATCAGCCAAGATATGAACTGAATCGTCCCGAATTACAGCATGATGCCCTGCTTCTTTAGCAATTTTAACAATGCGCTTTAGGTCAGATTTCTTAAAGGACTTTGCAATGATCATTGGTTGCTGCTGCGCCATCAATTCACCGATTGGACCAGCAAAAACTATCTCGCCTTTGCGTAGCATCACGATGTGATCACTGATAATTTCAAGTTCAGACAGTAAATGTGAAGAGACAAACACTGTAGTTCCATCATTTGCAAGATCCCGCAGCAAGGCGCGAACTTCTTGAATACCTTCAGGATCTAAACCATTTGTGGGTTCATCCAGCATCAGTAATTTAGGTTCTGGCAATAGAGCTGCAGCGATTCCTAAACGTTGCTTCATACCTAATGAATAAGTCTTGTACTTTGATTTTCCACGTTCGCCTAGTCCAACTTTTTCCAAAAGAGTTTGAACTCGTTCGACAGGAAAGCCACCAAGTCGTGCAAGGACCATTAAGTTTTCATGACCTGACAAGGCTGGATAAAAAGCTGGTCCTTCAATCATCGCGCCAACTCGGCTTAAGTACTTTTCCGGATGTTCAATTGGCTCCCCAAGAATGTGGCCTTGCCCAGTTGTTGGGGTAATCAGGCCAAGAAGCATCCGCATTGTGGTTGTTTTGCCTGAACCATTTGGCCCAACAAAGCCACACACCGTACCAAGCGGTACTTCAAAGTTGATGTGCGAGACCGCTAAGCGATTGTCGTACTTCTTTGATAGATCTGAGACTGAAATAGCAGAATTAGTCATGGCCGTACTCTGCCACATTTATCCTATGTGCAAATGACCTTGGGGTTATCAGTCTCGTCCAGAAACTCTGGGACCTGACTGGGAATTACATCCACAAACACATTCAGTTCGTGCTGGACAACAAGCTTTAGTTAAGTAGTTGTGCAACGACTAGCAACACAGATAGCAAGCTTAAGTAAGTAATTGACCACTGAAAAATTGTGCCAGCAACTTTTGCGTACTCCGATGAACCCTCTTTGAGCGCGATCAATTGAATTGCAAAAACCAAACCAAGGGCGACCGTAATAACCAAAGACCACACAGGTAATTCAGCAGCAATGATCAACCAGACAGATGATGCAATCATCAAGATGGTGTGAAACCACATCTCTTTAAGGACTCGGCCCTTTGTCGCAACAACTGGAAGCATCGGAGTTCCTGCAGCCGCGTAATCATCTTTGTACTTGATTGCTAATGCCCAGAAATGTGGTGGAGTCCAAAAGAAGATTACAAAGAAAAAAGCCCATGCGGTTAGTGACAATGAATTAGTGACCGCAGCCCAGCCAATTAGTACTGGCATGCAACCCGCCGCTCCACCCCAAACAATGTTCTGTGCCGTGCGTTGTTTTAAAGTCATTGTGTAAACAACAACATAAAAAACAATTGCAATCAAAGTAAGCAGTGTTGCGAGCGGGGTTGTGAAAATCCAGAAAATTACTAAAGAAAGAACTCCAATTAAGGATGCAAATACTGTTGCATTCTTCTTTGAAATTTGTCCTGTAACAACCGGACGCTTTGCAGTACGCGCCATTAACTTGTCGAGATCACTTTCAATCACCATGTTAAAAGCATTGGCACTTCCAGCGGCAAGAGTTCCGGCGGAAATTGTTGCAAAAGCCAATCCAAACTCTGGTAATCCTTTAGCAGCTAAAACCATCGCGGGTAATGTTGATACAAGTAAGAGTTCCACCACTCTTAACTTCATCAAATCGAGGTATCCCCGCATAGCGCTGCTCACGCACCAAGATTACCCAGCCTTTAGGTGTACGCCTCCCAGACCTCTCACAGAGGTAATAGTTACCTTGCTCTCAACGCTCAGACCCAGGGTGTGACGCCAAACTCTGCTTTAAACCCCGATACCAATCCAACAACTGTTGCAGTTGCAGAAGTTGGCACAGGTGCAAGCAATAAGTTGGCAAATCCTTCAATCTCAATGTTACCTACCGGTGGCGATGACGACGATGAAGATAAAGAAGGCGATGACGACTAACTAGTACAGTTAGCAAATGCGCTCTAAATTCTTTATCGTCATTACCTTACTTTCATTGTCTGTAGTTGGAGCACCAGCTCAGGCTGAAGTTGTAACACCATCGATGAAGTTAATTCACACTATTAATGGATCGATTGCGCCAAAATCTGTGCGGAGTTCAGGTGATGGTGTTGTGAGTGCGCACAACATGATGTACCGACACTCAGTTACAGTTTATGACGCAAATTCTTTTGAACTCCTGCAAACAATCTCTGATTCAGTGTCACTAAAAGATTTTGGATTCTCGAAGAATTCTGGAAAGTACAAGGGTGCTCCTGTAGAAGGTACTTTTTCGCCTGATGGAAAGTACTTGTATGTAAGTAACTATGCGATGTATGGCAAGGGTTTTAACAAAGAGGGAACTGACATCTGTTCGCCCGCGGATGGATATGACAAAAGTTTCGTGTACAGGATTAATCGGAGCAACTACCAAATAGATTCTGTTTACCCCGTTGGATCGGTGCCAAAAGTTGTTGAAGTTACACCTGACAACAGATATGTTCTAGTTGCTAATTGGTGCTCTTATACAGTTTCAGTTATCTCAATTGAGCAAAACAAAGTAGTAAAGACCGTGAAAATTGGTCGATATCCCCGAGGAATAGCTATCGACAATGATTCTTCAAAAGCCTATGTTGCTGAAATGGGCGGCAACCGAATCCATGTAATCAGCCTGCAGGATTTTTCAACCTCATTTATTCCTATTGGAAGCAACCCACGCGCAATTGTTTTGTCTCCTGATAACTCAACGATGTATGTCACGATGAATCTTTCGGGGCGTGTCGCCTCGTGGGATCTAGTAAGTAACAAGCCAGGTAAATCTGTTAGAACTGGTGAGGCTGCACGAAGTCTTGCGATTTCAGCAGATGGATCTGCTCTATACGTCGTGAACTACAAGAGTGACACTATGTCTCGCGTTAGAACAAGTGATATGAAAGTTACCCAAAACATCAAGGTGTGTGATGAGCCAATTGGTATTACTTACGATGTTCCGACTGGAAACACTTGGGTTGCTTGTTACAAAGGACAGGTAAAGATCTTCTCGAACAATTAAGAAGCTGGTGAAATTTCTGCTGGAATATTGGGAGCGGCAATTCGACCAAGTACCCGATCAATTGCTGCTCGAGCCTTGTTTAGCGCGGTATTTCCCTTTGGAATCTCATCAGCCAATGTCACAAAGATGTACTCACGGTCCGTTGCTTGAACATAACCAGCAAGCGTTGCAGTTCCGTTCAGGGTTCCAGTTTTGGCTCTTACCAAACCAACTGCTGTCGGAGCAGTAGTAAGGAATCTGGTTTTAAGAGTTCCAGAAACTCCACCAATTGGTAAACCTGCATAAATCAAGGAGTACTTCTCATCTTTGCGAAGTTTATAAAGCAGTTCACCCATTAACTTTGCAGTAATTTTGTTTTTTCTAGATAGCCCACTGGCATCGGCCACAATTAACTTTGAATCATCAATTTCGAGTTTGGCTAAAATATCTCTGAAGACTGCATCGACACCTTTTTCATCCATGCCATACCCAGCTGCTTTGGCTGATAAACGAGCTAATCGCTCAGATATTTGGTTGTCACTCCAGAGCATGATCCATTCCAGCAAGGCTGCCACTGTTGGTGAATTCTCTGCCACTACCTGCTCACCAAGTGCCATAACTGCTGTTTCATCGGAAACTGATTTCATGACTGGCTTAAAATTTCGCTTGGCCCAAAAGGCCTTTAGATTCGAAACATCTTTTGAATACAATCCACTGTAAATGACTTTGTAATTCTTTAACGATCCCCCGTTGAATTCTTTAACAAAACTCATGGTGCGGAAACCAATGAACGGCAGCGATGCCCGACTCATCTTTCGGGCAGTGTTGTGATCCAAACTGATCCAGGGATCATAAGACCCTCTAACGATTACAGTCTTTAACTCAGGATTTATATTGACAGTAGTGCTAAATGTAGACATCGGATCTAAGTGCTCAAGCACTACTGCACCAGTCAAAATCTTCATAACAGATGCTGGCTTTCGTTGAGAGTAAGCATTCTTTTCATACAGAATCACACCTGTATTGCCGTCTATAACAATCATTGCTGGGTTTGCCAGATTTTGGTTTTTTAGTAGTTCATCAAATGCTGCTGGAAATGAATCTGGTCCTAAAACCGCATTAGCAGGGAGTACCGAAAGAATTGAGACAAGAGCAATCGCAACTAAACGATACAGGGAGCGCATAGTTACTTTCTAGCGCCATAAACGACTGTGTTGATAGCTGACATGAATTCAGTTTAGA
>JBEINN010000083.1:0-4475 GCA_040378115.1 Candidatus Planktophila sp.
CGTATTTCTGGATAGGTCTTAGTCAGGATCCGGTATACCGCCCGAGCCTCTTTGCGGGTTTCGCTATCGACCACCATGGGTAGTAAAGTACCCCTCGTGCCCATAGATCAAGAAGTCATTCGCAAAGCGCCCCTTTTTACCGCCCTTGATGATGCCGCTGCCACTTCTTTGGTGGCGAATATGGCTTCTGTAAAAATTGCAAAAGGATCTGTTTTATTTGCCGAAGGCGATGAAGGCGATCACCGGTATGTAATTGCTGAAGGAAAGCTGAAACTGGGACCATCCAGTGGAGATGGTCGTGAGAATCTTCTTTCAATTCTTGGACCTGGCGAAATGTTCGGCGAACTTAGTCTTTTTGATCCAGGTCCCCGCACATCAACTGCAACCGCAGTTACTGTTGCGAAATTACTAAGTCTTGGCCAGGAAAAATTAATTCCGTGGCTTGCAACTAATCAAAATGTTTCACTTCAACTGCTTGCTCGTTTGGCGCAACGTCTACGTCGTACAAATGAAGCGGTCGGCGATCTAGTCTTTTCAGATGTTCCAGGTCGCGTTGCTAAAGCACTTATTGATCTTGGTGAGCGTTTTGGAAAGCAAACCGATGAAGGTTTATTTGTTCACCACGACTTAACTCAAGAAGAATTAGCGCAACTAGTTGGCGCATCCCGCGAAACCGTTAACAAAGCTCTTGCTGATTTCGCAGGACGCAACTGGTTAAAGCTAGATGGTCGCGCAGTACTGATTACAGACTTAGAACGCCTTTCAAAGCGCGGTAAATAGTCAGTCAGTAATTTCGACTGTTAATTCAATCTCTACTGGTGAATTCAGTGGTAATTCTGCAATACCGACAGCGCTACGTGCATGCTTGGCACCATCGCCCCAGATTGATATGAACAGCTCAGAAGCGCCATTGACTACACCTGGGTGACCAATGAATCCAGGCACACCATTAACGTAACCAACTACGCGAACAATCTTTGTAATCTTGTTTACATCAGCAACTGTTTCAACAGCTGCTAAACAATTGAGTGCACAAATCTGTGCAAGCTCCTTTGCACGCTCAGGAGTGATCGCTCCATCAACTTTTCCGACTCCTGCCATTTCGCCATTAGCTAATGGAAGTTGCCCCGCAGTGAAAACCAAATTTCCTGTGCGGATTGCTGGAACATAAGCAGCAACTGGCTTGGCAGCAACTGGTAGCTCTAAACCAAGCTCTGCCAGCTTTGCGCGAACATCTACTGTGTTCATGCAAGAGGTCGTTTCATGTAAGCAACTAGCTGTTCGCCAGTTCCTGGTGCCGGAATAACTTGTACTAATTCCCAACCATCTGAACCCCAAGTATCAAGAATCGCCTTTGTTGCATGTGAAAGAAGTGGAACTGTCGCATATTCATACTTGGTCATTTGTTCAGGCTCTCCTTCACTAGTGATGAAACAAGTGCTCCATCAGCCTTTCCTGCAATCTTTGACTTGATCGCGCCCATTACCTTGCCCATATCTGCAGGCCCAGCGGCACCTGTTGAAGCAATTGCTTCAGCGATGATCGCCTTGATTTCATCTGCAGTTAATTGAGCTGGCAAATACTTAGCAATGACTTCGCCTTCGGCCTTTTCTAGCGCAGCTTTTTCTGCATGGCCTGCACCTTCGAAAGCTTCTGCGGCTTCGCGACGCTTCTTTGCTTCGCGTGACAAAACAACAATCACTTCATCATCACTTAGGACGCGTGCTTCTTTGCCTGCAACCTCTTCATTAGTGATTGCGGTAAGAACCATGCGGATAGTGCTGGATGTAATCTCGTTGCGACCACGAATTGCTTCGGTTAGGTCCGAACGTAAGCTTTCTTTGATGCTCATTTTGTTAACTCTACCGCCAATAGTTCGGCAATCTGAGCAGTATTTAAGGCTGCACCCTTGCGAAGGTTGTCTCCGCACAGGAATAAATCGATAGATTTCTTGTCATCTAGCGACTGACGCACGCGACCAACCCAAGTTTCATCGGTTCCAACCACATCATTAGGCGTTGGGAACTTCTTGTTTTCTGGATCATCTAGCAAAATCACGCCTGCTGCCTTTTCTAGAACTCTTTGCGCAGCTTTGCGAGAGACTTCAGTTTTAAATGTCGCGTGAACAGTTAATGAGTGTGTTGTTAAGACTGGAACACGAACACATGTTGCTGAAACCTTGAGCTTTGGCATTCCAAGAATCTTTCGAGATTCGTTGCGAACCTTGAGCTCTTCTGATGAATATCCCGCTTCTTTTAAAGAACCAGCCCAAGGCACAACATTAAGTGCAAGCGGTGCTGGAAATGGTCCAGAATCCTTTACAAATTTACGAACATCGCCGGTGGCTTCACCAGCATTTGTTCCAGCAACTGCCGAGATCTGTTCGCGCAACGCATCAATACCAGGTTGACCTGCACCAGATGCTGCTTGGTAAGAAGAAACTACAAGTTCTTTAAGACCAAACTTTTTATTTAGTGCGCCCATCGCAACGATCATAGAAAGAGTTGTGCAGTTTGGATTTGAAATAATTCCCTTAGGACGCTTTTTAATATCCTTTGGATTTACTTCAGGTACTACCAATGGAACCTTTGGATCCATACGGAATGCACCAGAGTTATCGACAACGATGGCACCTCGTGCAGCTGCAATTGGTGCCCACTCTGCTGAAACCTCATCTGGAACATCGAACATCGCAACATCGATGCCATCAAAAGCTTCAGGTGATAGAGCTACGACGGTTAGCTCTTCTCCACGACACACCAATTTCTTTCCCGCGCTGCGAGCAGAAGCGATTAAACGGATCTCGCCCCAAACATCTTTGCGCTCAGACAAAATGCTGAGCATTACTGTGCCAACGGCACCTGTTGCACCAACGACTGCAAGTGAAGGCTTCTTTGCGACTTTCTTAACTTTTTTGCTCATCGCCCAGTTCCTCCATAAACAACCGCTTCACTTTGATCTGCATCTAATTCAAAAGCGGTGTGAGCAGCTTTTGCACCACGTTCCAGATCAGCCTGACGACAGATGATTGAGATGCGAATTTCAGAGGTTGAAATCATTTCGATGTTTACGCCTGCATCGGATAGTGCACCGAAGAAGGTTGCCGTTACGCCTGGGTGTGAGCGCATACCCGCGCCAACTAATGACAATTTACCGATTTGATCATCGTATTGAATCGATGCAAAACCAACTTCGCCCTGAAGCTTCTGCAAGATTGCAGTAGCGCCAGCACCTTCAGACTTTGGCAATGTGAATGAAATATCTGTAAGACCTGTTGCGGCCGCAGAGACATTTTGAACAATCATGTCGATGTTGATGTCTGCATCGGCAATCGCTTGGAAGATGCGTGCAGCAACACCAGTGCGGTCTGGTACTCCGACAATCGTTATCTTTGCTTCAGACTTATCGTGTGCGATTCCCGAGATGATTGCTTGCTCCATGGCTCCTCCTTCAGGATGATCTTTGACCACCCAGGTTCCTTCATTGGTTGTAAAAGATGAACGTACGTGAATTGGTAAGTTGTAACGGCGTGCATATTCAACGCAACGCAAGTGCAGAACCTTTGCTCCGCTTGCTGCTAGTTCCAACATTTCATCGTAAGTAACTGTCTTTAACTTACGAGCAGCTGGAACGGCGCGTGGATCGGCACTAAATACTCCATCAACATCTGTGTAAATTTCGCACACATCGGCATCAAGTGCTGCAGCTAATGCAACGGCAGTCGAATCGCTACCGCCGAGGCCAAGGGTTGTTACATCCTTTGTATCTTGCGAAATTCCTTGGAAGCCTGCAACGATTGCAATTGCTCCGCTATCTAGCGCTTCCTTAATTCGACCAGGAGTCACATCGATGATGCGAGCGCGACCGTGTGCTGATGTTGTGATTACACCTGCTTGGCTGCCAGTAAATGACAAAGCTTCATGACCCAAATTGTTAATGGCCATTGCAAGAAGTGCCATAGAAATTCGCTCACCAGCGGTTAGCAACATATCTAGTTCGCGACCTTGTGGAATCGGCGTGATCTGTTCTGCTAAATCAATCAGTTCATCGGTGGTGTCTCCCATGGCTGAAACCACGACAACAACCTGATTTCCGTCCCGCTTGGCCGCCACAATTCGGTTGGCTACCCGCTTCATGCCCTCGGCATCGGCAACAGAAGAGCCGCCGTATTTCTGAACAATGAGTCCCATGGCTCAATCATGAACTACATATCTAACTGGGGCTACCCGATTTCAGGCATTTCTCAAATAATGAGACAGGGTGCGTGTCAAATAATGAGATTAAACATCCCTGCGGCCTTCAAAGGCGCGACCAAGGGTGACCTCGTCGGCGTATTCAAGATCGCCACCCACTGGCAAGCCGCTAGCAAGCCGCGAAACCTTTATCTCCATCGGCTTAATCAATCGAGATAAGTAAGTAGCTGTTGCTTCGCCTTCAAGGTTTGGATCAGTCGCCAAGATAACTTCAACGATACC
>JBEINN010000103.1:0-3834 GCA_040378115.1 Candidatus Planktophila sp.
GACAACCATCACTATTGATCAAGCCGAAAGATTGCGGGCACTTGTTGCTAATTGGCAGCTTTTGTCAGATCTCTCATTTGCAGATTTGATTTTGTGGGTTCCAATTCGTAAAGACATCACAATGTGGCCAACAGGTCACATCGCCATTGGCCATATACGTCCCACCACAACTTCAACGGTTTATATCAATGATGTTATTGGCGATGAGGTTTTATGGGGTTCTAAAGCCATTATCGATGAGGCGCTTTCGGGCGACGAGATAATTCGGGCGAGCGATCCTGAAACAATAGGCGAAATGTTGGTTAAGTCCGAATCAATTCCAGTCACATTTGAAGGTCAAGTTATTGCAGTTATTTCAAGCCATAGAAATGTTGAACACTCTCGTGGTTCTGGAAAGCTTGAAAGTAATTATCGCGATCTAGCAAACCACTTGTATGAAATGGTTGCTGAGGGCAATTTTCCATACAAAGATTCTGGGTCATTGTTTGAATCGGTACCTCGCGTTGGCGACGGCTTGATTCGTCTAGATGCTAATTCTGCTATCTCTTATGCAAGCCCTAATGCAAAGTCTGCGTTTTCTCGCATGGGATGGCGTGGAGATCTAGAGGGGAAAAACCTTGGTGAGATTGCAGAGCAAGTTGTGACGGCTTCCCTTAATCCGCACGAAGAAGGCGTCCGTTCACGACTAAATGGAAAGTTATTGCAAAGAGTCGAAATTGATAATCAGGGCGCAACAATTGATTTGCTAGTTCTGCCACTCATTGTTGGTACAGACAAGATCGGTGCAATAGTGTTACTTCAAAATGTGACTGAGCTTCGACGACGAGACCGCGAATTAGTAACTAAAGATGCCACAATCCGTGAGATTCATCATCGTGTGAAAAACAACCTTCAAACCGTCTCGGCTCTACTGCGTTTACAGTCGCGCCGAATTGAAGATCCCGCAGCCGCTGCCGCTCTTGATGAGGCTGTCCGCCGCATCGCATCAATTGCTTTGGTTCATGAAACTTTGTCCAACAGCTCCGAAACTACCGTTGCATTTGATGAGGTCTTGAGTGCTTTGGTCACTCATTCACTAGAGCTCAGCCCCAGAATGGGGGAGTTACACATTGAGCGAATCGGTGAGATTGGTTTATTGGAATCACGAGTTGCAACACCATTGTCCTTAGTTGTGACTGAACTTATCCATAACGCACTTGAACATGGACTTGCCGAATCTGGAACTCATTTAAAAATCGAAGTTCAGCGTTATAGCAATGAAGGTTTGGTAACTATTTCAGATGATGGAGTTGGGCTACCTGCCGACTTTGACTTAGTGACCTCATCTAATTTGGGCCTACAAATTGTTCGAACACTGACAGAAAATGAATTACAAGGTGAGCTCAAGTTGGAATCAACTAATAAGGGAACACAGGCCAAACTGCGCTTCCCACTTTAAATCTGGTTTTGTTGCTCTATTAGACGCGCACGATTACGTGCTGCACGACGCTTCAGTGCACGACGTTCATCCTCAGATAACCCGCCCCATACTCCAGCATCTTGTCCACTCTCTAGAGCCCAAGCCAAGCAAGGCTCTTTAACAATGCAGCGCTGACAAACCTTTTTAGCTTCTTCGATTTGTGTGATGGCTGGACCTGTATTTCCAACAGGGAAGAAAAGCTCTGGATCCTCATCACGGCAGGCTGATTGATGTCGCCAATCCATCGCATGTCTCCTTAGGGAAGTAAGACTCGGTTAAAGAGTAATTGTTGTAATACACACAGTTGTGCGTGCAAGGTCTTAATTATCCCCTGTGTAGCGGTGTTATACAAGGACGAACAGGAAAGAGTTTTCCAATTTGAGGTGATTTATCTCAAGTGCCCCCGACAGGAATCGAACCTGTGCACCTGCCTCCGGAGGGCAGTGCTCTATCCCCTGAGCTACGGGGGCTCAATGGGTCAGCATGAAGGTTATCAGCGGGTGCAAATAAGTGTGCATACTGCAACAATTCACGCATGAACTCAATCGCATACTTCGCTACAGGTTGTTTTTGGGGAGCAGAGCGTCGCTTCTGGCAGCTAGATGGCGTACTAGAAACAAGTGTTGGCTACATGGGTGGCATTCGTCCTAATCCTTCTTACGAACAGGTGTGTACAGGAGTTACTGGACATGCCGAAATGGTGAAAGTTGTCTTTGATCCAACCAAAGTTTCGTATCTTCGATTGTTGCAAGAGTTCTGGACGATGCATGATCCAACTTCCCTAAATCAGCAGGGCGGAGATATTGGAACCCAATATCGCAGCGCTATTTTTACGACAACCCATGAGCAGATGCAGGTAGCGCTCGCTTCATGTCAGAGTTACCAAGAGGTCTTAACTAAAGCTGGAATGGATCGAATTTGCACAGAGATTTTAAGTGCAGAAGGTATTGAGTACTACCCGGCCGAGGAGTACCACCAAAAGTACTTACAAAAAAATCCAAATGGATACGACTGTCACTCAAGTACAGGTGTTCCTTACCCAGAAACGGTTGCCTAGAACATGAGCGAAAAAGAGTATCCAGTAAAAATCGATGAAGCTGAACTTGCTAAGCGTGTAGATCCATTGTCGTATGCAGTCTTGCGTAATGCTGCAACCGAAACTGCCTTTACCGGTGAATACACCGAGACCGAGACGATTGGTGTTTACAAGTGCAAAGCGTGCAGCGCCGAATTGTTTAGAAGCGAAACCAAGTTTCATTCAGGCTGTGGCTGGCCATCATTTTATGCACCAACTGAAAACGATGCCGTTGAGCTATTGGAAGATCGATCTTTGGCACCGCGTATTCGCACTGAAGTTCGCTGTGCTGCATGCGGGTCTCACTTGGGACATGTTTTCAAAGGTGAAGGCTACGCTGTACCTACTGATGAGCGTTGGTGCATCAACTCTGTTGCATTAGTTCTAGAGGAAAAGTAAGGCTACAAAGAAAAAGTTGGGTACTCGTCTGTGACTAGCAAAAAGGCGTAGCCAACTACACGGTTCCAGTAAGCAATTGTCCCAACAACACCTTCGGCACACACTTCAGGATAGTTACCCGTGAACAAAATACTGAACCATCCCAACAGGGTTAACAAAGCTGCATAAATAAAGTAAACAATTCCAACAAGGTACAAAGGCAAGGCAAGTAGCCACTTAATCAGAGGTAGCCAACGGTTGAGCTGCTTTGCATCAACTTCTGGGAAGGTCACGCTTACGACATCGTTTTCTTCAATTGATGGATATTCATCGGTCAGTAAAACTAAGTAAGCATCGACACGTGTTTGCAAAGAAAGTAGCGCTTCGTTAAATACCAAGACATAACTTGGGTATACCTGTCGAACAACGATTGCCAAACCAGCAGGTACTGCGAGCAAACCGGCAAAGATTCCTACAGCTTCATCTGAAAATGCAGCTGAAGGCGCAAATGAAGATACGAAGATAAGCGCTGGTACGGCAAGGATGATCCGGAAAAAAGCGGTAACTCGATTGCGCTCGGTAAGGGTTACATCGATTTGTGTTTCAATTTGATTGCTCATGAGCCTCAATCTACCACTGATTAATAGGTGGGATTGCCAATTACAGCCTCTTTGCCGTATTTTTACAGGTGTTGCAGAAGTTTTTGCAGGATCTGTTGCAGAAATTCTTAAGGAGGAGGTGACGATATGGCTGGCATTAAAGAGGTTGCAGAAGAAGCTGGCGTTTCTACCGCCACCGTTTCACGCGCACTTCGTGGGCTGCATCATGTCAATCAACAAACGCGCGAAAAAATAATTGCTGCGGCAGAAAAGTTGAACTACCCCTTAAATACAGAACGTCAAGGTTCAACCAGTGGGCGTAC
>JBEINN010000024.1:0-8559 GCA_040378115.1 Candidatus Planktophila sp.
ACTGGAAGTAGCGCCTCGATCATTGGCAATAACTCTTCGCGCTTAGCAAGGTTTGCCGCCATTGTGAGATCGCGTTTTTCTAGATCGGCATTCTTTGCAGTAAAGAATTGATCTTGAGCAGCTTTGAATCTAGCCCAAAGTTTTGCATCATCATTTTTCTTGCCACGGCCTGCTGCTTTCCATTGATCCATAAGGACCTTGAAGCGCTTTGCAGTCGGAACCCATTCAGTTGAAGTTGCTAGCTTTTCAGCCTCTTCAACGATTGTCTTCTTGGCATCTGCGACGACTGATTGTGTTGCTTCTAATGAAGCAAAGTGTGTTCTACGGCGCTTATCAAATTTATTGCGTGATGATGAGAAACGCTTCCAAAGATCGGCATCTGCCTTCTTCTCTAAACGAGGAGCAGCCTTCCATTCATCAAGCAACACTTTTAAACGATCTCCTGTTGCTTTCCAACTTTCAGATAGTGCTAGAGATTCGGCCTCTGCAACAATCTTTTCCTTTTCAACAAGAATCTGCTCGCGGCGTGCAGCTTTTGCTGCAGTCTCGGCAGCTTTCTTAGCCTCGTAAGCCTCGCGGTGACCTTCGATAAGGGGTTCAATTTGTTCTACTGATGAAGCTAGAGCGTCTAGATCGCCAACACCATTTAACTCTTTAACCTGTTCGCGCAATTTCTTAACGGCAGCGTAGGCATCAGATGGCACCATCGCACCACTCTTGATGCGTGCAGCAAGCAACGCGACTTCTGCTGCAAGAATCTCAAATTTTCTTACGAAGTATGCAAGAGCTTCTTCTGCTGTCTGGCCGGGATATGAGCCAACAGCTTTTTCGCCCTGTGATGTTCTAACAAAAACTGTTCCGTCTTCTGCTACTCGACCAAATGCTGAAGGATCTCCGATTAACGCACTTGCAGCGCTAGCCTGTGGTGGGAAATTCATATCTGTCATGAGATTGATCCTTTCAGCGCGTTACCTTGGGCAAGGCTCGCTATGTGTAGGTGCGATGCTTAGAAGATTTGGGCCCGCTAAGCGTGGGTCGAGTGTGGATTGGTAGGGCAAAAGGTACCCTGTCTCATGGTGTGAGCGTCAATCGCGCCAAAATTGAGCGTGATTATGGGGGTGATGGCTTTGCTGATTGACTCCTTTGCCGCCCCAATGTTTGCCACCAACTGCTGGGTTTTAGCCTCAGAACCGGGAAGTGAATGCGTAGTCATCGACCCCGGCATGCCAGATGTGAGCCTTGCTTTAGAAGAAATTCTTCTGCGACATAATTTGAAGCCTGTTGCAGTTATCGCAACTCATGGACATTTAGATCACACATTTTCTATTCAACCAATAGCTGATGGTTATGCGATCCCGACCTATATTCATAGCGAGGATCGGGCGTATTTATCCGCACCCGAAAAACTGCTGGGCGAAGAGTTTGCTGCAACGGTTTCTGAAATGAATTTTGTTGAGCCGTCACAGGTGCGGGAGCTTCGAAACGGGGAAGTGATCGACCTCGTAGGACTATCCTTTCGTGCCATACATGCTCCGGGTCATACACGAGGATCATTGATGTTTGAAGTCTCAGATCAGGTATTGGTCAGCGGGGATGTGCTCTTTGCTGGTTCTATTGGTCGTACAGACTTACCGACAGGTTCAGCAGAAGAGATGGAAGAAACTTTGCGAAAGAAGGTGATCCCCTTGTCAGATCATCTAGAAGTTTTACCGGGTCATGGTCCTCGAACTTTGATGGCACGGGAAAAAAAGAGCAATCCATACCTTAAAAGTTTGGTGGGTAAATACTGATGGCGCAGCAAAAGATTTCAGCTCCCAAAGGAGTTAGCGAGTACACGCCTCCTCGTTCAAGTTTATTTGAATTTGTCCGTGAGTCTCTAATTACTCCGGCACGTAGCGCTGGATATCAACTAATTGAGCTGCCAGTTTTTGAAGATACCGATTTGTTTAAGCGTGGTGTAGGCGAGTCAACTGATGTTGTCTCAAAAGAGATGTACACATTTGAAGATCGTGGGGGACGCTCCATCACCTTACGTCCTGAAGGTACTGCAGGAGTAATGCGTTCAGTTATCGAGCATGGTTTAGATCGCGGTCAGCTCCCGGTAAAAGTTTGGTATTCAGGTCAGTTCTTCAGAGCAGAACGTCCGCAAGCTGGCCGTTATCGTCAGTTCTATCAAGTGGGAATTGAAGCAATCGGTTTAGATGATCCGGCTATTGATGCTGAGGTAATTGCTATTGCAGATGCTGGCTTTAAGGCACTTGGCTTGAAGCAATATCGATTAGAGCTAACTTCTTTGGGTGATGCTCAATCTCGAGCGGCACACAAAGTTGATCTACTGAAGTTTATTTCAACCTTGGATTTGGATGAGGCCACTGCTGCACGCGCAGCGATTAATCCTCTTCGCCTCTTTGATGACAAGCGTGAGGAAATGAAGAAAGCGATGGCAGATGCACCTTTGCTCATCAATTACTTGAATGAGTCATCACGAGCGCATTTCGACCAAGTGATTCAATACTTGGATTCCTTGCATATTTCATACACCTTGAATCCACGAATGGTGCGTGGTTTGGATTACTACACCGGGACAACGTTCGAGTTCGTTCACGAATTACTTGGGGCGCAATCTGGAATTGGTGGGGGTGGGCGTTACGACGGATTGATGGAGCAATTGGGTGGTCAATCATTGTCGGGAATAGGTTTTGGGTTAGGAATTGATCGCGCTTTGTTAGCTGCCGAAGCCGAGGGCGTAATTGCTTCGGATTCATTTGTGTCAGATTTGTTCATTATTCCGCTGGGTGAAAACGCTAAATTGCAAGCGTTGACCATCTCATCTGCTTTGCGTGCAAAGGGAAAGAAAGTTGAAATTGCCTTTGGTGATCGAGCCCTTAAGGGTGCGATGAAAGGTGCCGATAAGAGCGGGGCAATGCACGTGATTGTTTTGGGAGATTCCGAGATTTCCAGTGGAACTGTTCTGCTCAAAGAGATGAAATCCGGCGTTGAAACCTCGGTTAAGATTGACTCATTGTTCGAAGCTCTCGAAAAGTAGAATTAGGAAGCAAAATGTTGCGTTCACATGAAGCTGGGTCATTGCGTAAATCCAACGCAGGGCAGGTCGTCACTCTGGCGGGCTGGGTTTCACGCCGTCGAGATCATGGTGGCGTTGCTTTTATTGATCTGCGCGATGCTTCAGGTTCAGTGCAGGTAGTTATTCGAGATGAGAATGTAGCAGGTTCACTTCGCGCCGAATGGTGTCTACTGATTACTGGTGAGGTTGTTGCGCGCCCGGCAGGAAATGAAAATATGAATCTTCCAACCGGTGAGATTGAAGTTATGGGTGACACCGTGGTTGTGCTCTCCGAAGCTGCGCCACTGCCGTTTCCAGTTGATAGCGGAGATGACACTGATATCAATGAAGAGGTTCGTTTGCGTTACCGATATTTGGATCTGCGTCGTGAAAAGCCAGCACAGAATTTAAGGTTGAGATCTAAGGTGACATCAACTATTCGTCGAGTCATGGAAGATGAAAAATTTCTCGAAATTGAAACACCTTATTTGACGCGTTCTACTCCAGAAGGTGCGCGCGATTTCCTAGTTCCAGTTCGACTTCAACCTGGTTCTTGGTACGCCCTTCCGCAGTCACCGCAGTTGTTTAAGCAATTGCTAATGGTTGCGGGAATGGAGAAGTACTACCAAATCGCTCGTTGTTTCCGCGATGAAGATTTCCGTGCAGATCGTCAACCAGAGTTCACCCAGTTAGATATCGAGATGTCATTTATTGACCAGGAGGATATTTTAGCAGTTGCTGAAAAGATCGTCGCACGAGTTTGGAAAGAAGCCGTTGATTACGACATTCCTCTTCCGCTGAAACGAATGACATATGCCGATGCAATGACTAACTACGGTTCAGATAAGCCTGATCTTCGTTTCGATAATCAACTTGTAGACCTGACTTCTTTCTTTGGACAAACTCCATTTCGTGTTTTCCAAGCACCTTATGTGGGCGCAGTTGTAATGCCTGGGGGAGCCTCATCTGCTCGACGTGAACTCGACGCTTGGCAGGATTGGGCTAAAGCACGCGGTGCAAAGGGGCTTGCCTACATTTTGGTTAATGAGGACGGAACACTTGGCGGTCCTGTTTCTAAAAATATCTCTGAGCAAGAGACTGCTGGAATAGTTGCAGCATCTGGGGCGAAGTTAGGAGACGCCATTTTCTTCGCAGCAGGGGAGCGAACCGCATCTCTCAACCTTTTAGGCGCTGTTCGTCTAGAGATTGGTAAGCGTTGCAACCTTATTCCGGATGGACAATGGGAATTTTTGTGGGTTGTAGATGCACCGATGTTTGAACCAACTGACAACGGTGGTTGGACGGCAGTTCACCATCCATTTACCGGACCTAAACCCGAATTTGCTGCGACTTTTAAATCTGATCCAGCTTCTGCCTTGGCGTATGCATATGACATAGTCCTTAACGGAACTGAATTAGGCGGTGGCTCTATTCGTATTCATGACCGCACAATTCAAAAGGATGTTTTCTCTGTCATCGGTCTAAGTGATGAAGAAGCGGTAAGTAAATTTGGTTTCCTACTTGAAGCCTTTAACTATGGACCGCCTCCACATGGTGGAATTGCATTAGGACTAGATCGAGTCTGTGCTTTGTTAACGGGTTCAGATTCAATTAGAGAAGTTATTGCCTTCCCTAAAACTGCTAGCGGTGGAGATCCATTAACTGGCGCACCAACACCAATCACCCCCGCTCAGCGAAAAGAGAGTGGAATAGATTGGGTGCCACAGGCTAAAAGCCCGCAGGGTAGTTAAGGGTTCAGGTAGGCTAGCAACATGGGTCCAGGTGGAATTGCAACAATAATCGCGGCATCGTCATTGGCTGTTATAGCGATAGCTATTGCCTACGTCGTTATTCGCATAGGCCGTTTGGTTGATGAAGCCAAGGCATCGCTCAAGGTTCTTACTGATGAAACCGCACCTTTGATCGATGAGGTTCACACAACGGTGACTTTAGTCAACGGTCCATTACATAGCATCAATCGAGTGACAAAAAATATTGAAGAGATGAGCGACAAAGTTTCTGAGGCCACTCAAGGTTTTATGAACAAGAACGGTTCTGCGGTAAAGGTCGCGGGAGCTATTCTTTCAGCGGCGCAAAGCAGTAAAGGGCGCGCTAAGAAAAAGAAGAAGGCTGAGTGATCTTCACTAGTGGAATCCGCCGAGATCCGTTCGCGCTGGCTGCGCTTCTTTGAATCTGACAATCGTCAAGGGCTAACCCATACCGTTGTTCCATCGGCATCTTTAATTGCGGATGATCCAAATCTTTTGCTTGTTAATGCAGGAATGGTTCCCTTCAAGCCTTTCTTTTTAGGTGAAGTCACACCGCCATACAAGCGGGCAACCTCTGTTCAAAAGTGTGTGCGAACCTTGGATATTGACGAAGTCGGTAAGACGACTCGACACGCATCATTTTTCCAAATGTGTGGCAACTTCTCTTTTGGTGATTACTTCAAGGAAGGTGCAATTGCACTCGCCTGGGAACTTTTAACTCGACCAATCGCAGATGGTGGTTACGGTTTTCCAGAAGAGAAACTATGGGTAACTGTTTATCTTGATGATGACGAAGCTGCAGACATTTGGCACAAGCAGATCGGTGTTCCAAAAGAGCGAATTCAACGGCGCGATATGGCCGATAATTACTGGTCGATGGGAGTGCCTGGACCTTGTGGTCCATGTTCAGAGATTTACTATGACAGAGGTCCAGCGTATGGGGTCGAGGGTGGACCGATTGCAGATGAGAATCGCTACCTTGAAGTATGGAACTTGGTTTTCATGCAGAACGAACGCGGTGCAGGTGGTGGAAAAGATGGCTATCCAATTCTGGGTGAACTTCCTGCAAAGAGCATCGATACAGGTTTAGGTCTTGAACGTACAGCCGCACTTTTGCAAGGTGTCGAAAATATCTACGAAATCGATACCACGATGCAGATTCTAAAGCGTGCCTCAGAGCTAACAGGGGTTACCTACGGGGTATCGGAAAAATCAGATGTTTCACTTCGTGTGATTGCAGATCATGCGCGAACTTCTCTAATGCTGATTGGCGATGGGGTTACACCGGGCAATGAAGGTCGTGGGTATGTTTTACGCCGAATGATGCGCCGCACAATTCGCAATATGCGATTACTTGGATCTATGGATCCAATTATGTCCGAACTTACGGTTGCAGCTATTGGTGCGATGGGTCCTCAGTACCCAGAACTAGTTTCTGATAAGAATCGAATCTTGGCTGTAAGCGCCTCAGAAGAGGAAAGCTTCTTGCAAACACTCAAGAGTGGAACCCAGATCTTTGACTTATCTTCTGCAGCATTGAAAAAGAGTAAGAGCTCAGTGTTGCCGGGAGAAGATGTTTTTAAACTGCACGACACCTACGGCTTCCCATTTGATCTCACCTTAGAGATGGCGCGGGAAGAAGGCTTAAGTGTTGATGAAGACGGCTTCCGCCGACTCATGAAAGAACAGAAAGATCGAGCAAAAGCTGATGCAAAGGCGAAGAAATCTGGCCACACAGATGTATCCGTATACCGATCAATTACTGATAAGAGCGGGAAAACTGAATTTTTGGGATATACCAATCTCAGTTCCGAATCCAAATTAACTGGAATTTTGGTTGATGGTGTTGGTGTTACTTCAGCTGTAGAAGGTGATGAAGTTGAAATCATTCTGAATCGCACGCCTTTTTACGCCGAAGGTGGAGGACAGCTTGCAGATGGCGGAAGAATTACTTTAAGTAGTGGTGCGGTGATCGAAATCGATGATGTTCAGTCCCCTGTCCCTGGAGTATCAGTTCACCGTGGTCGTGTTCTCAATGGAAACGTTGAAGTTGGAAATGATGCTTTTGCAGAAATTGATTCCGAAAGACGTTCAGCGATTTCAAGGGCCCACACCGCAACTCATATGGTTCACAAAGCCTTTAGAGAAGTCTTAGGCGAGACTGCAACTCAGGCAGGTTCAGAGAACTCTCCTGGACGCTTCCGCTTTGATTTTCCAGCAACTGGGGCGGTTTCGGCGTCAGTTCTTGATGATGTTGAGTCACGCGTAAACACTTTGTTGTTAGACAACTTAGAGGTTACCGCTGAAAGTATGTCGCAAGCTCAAGCAAAAGAAATAGGCGCAATGGCATTGTTCGGTGAGAAATATGGCGATGTTGTTCGAGTCGTGAGTGTTGGTGATTGGGCACGCGAGCTTTGTGGAGGAACACATGTTGAACGCTCTGGACAGCTTGGAGTAGTAAAGCTTCTTGGTGAATCTTCAATTGGTGCTGGTGTTCGACGAGTTGAAGCTTTGGTGGGAGTTGATGCCTACAAATTCTTGGCACGTGAACACATTCTGCTCAACTCATTAACAGATTTGATCAAGGGTTCCCGCGCAGAAGAGTTACCAGAGCGAATTTCAGATTTGCTGAACAAAATGAAGGAAATCGAAAAAGAACTGGCTTCAGTGCGTTCAGCTCAGGCACTTTCTCAAGTAGGGGATCTGGCTAAGACAGCAACAACGATCAATGGTCACACCTTTATTGGTTCGGTGATCAGTGACGGAGTTTCAGGAGATGATTTAAGAAAGATTGCGATAGACCTAAGATCTGCGCATACTAACTCTGTGATCGCGCTGCTGAGCAACAATGATGGCAAGCCGGTACTTGTTGTCGCAGTGAGTGAACAATCTCGAGCAGCCGGTGTGAAGGCTGGCGCTTTAGTTAAAATTGGATCTACCGTCCTTGGCGGTGGCGGTGGTGGTAAGGACGATTTTGCTCAAGGTGGAGGCACCGACACAACCAAATCATTAGATGCTATAGCCGCGATCTCGCAATCCCTTACTGGATAGATGATGCAACGGGGACGTCGAATCGCCTTTGATTACGGTGATGTCCGCATCGGAGTTGCAGTCAGTGATGCCGACTCAATAATTTGTTCCCCTTTGACGACGCTCAAATCATCCGATAAATCCTTACTAAAAAACATCACCGAGATTCTTGTTGAAATCCAACCGGTCCAAATTTATGTTGGTAAACCGGCGCTATTAAGCGGTAAGGATGGCGTATCGGCAGATAAAGCGATTTCGTTCGCCGAAATACTGCGTGGAATTACTGACGTGGAAATTATTATGGTCGACGAGCGACTATCTACAGTCAGTGCAGCTCGTAATCTCCGTGAATCAGGAAAGAACGCAAAAGATTCAAAAGAATCGATAGACATGGCAGCAGCTGTTGGGATTCTTGATTTTGCGTTAGATCTTGAAAAGAGAAAGTAATGACATCCCTGAAGAGATTGATTGCCGCCGGTTTAGTGATTTCACTTTTTACTTTTTCACTGTTTCTAGTTCGATCTCAATCATCTAGTGCTCCTGATTTTGGAAATATTGAAACAGTTCAAGATCTTCCAGAAGTAATTGTCGAGATACCACCAGGGGCGACTGGTTCACAGATTGCATCTATTCTCTACGAATCGGGAGTCGTAAAATCTGCGCAGGCTTACTTTCGTACAGCAGTAGGTGATGTTC
>JBEINN010000008.1:0-13443 GCA_040378115.1 Candidatus Planktophila sp.
ATACTCTTGGAAAGCCGCAACGCTCCATAGCGCAATTGGAATCCAGGCTGGAACACCGATCGCATACAAGGTGTAGAACCACAACGCTTCGCTGATGCGATCGACAACTGAATCAAGGGTTGCGCCCCACTTGCTGTCTCGCTGCTGAAAAATTGCAACGCTGCCATCGATTCCATCGCAAAAGAGAGAGAAAACCAGGAAGCCAATAGACCACCAGGTTTGCGCTGTTAATGCGGTTCCGATCGCGCCTAGTAAACCTAAATAGGTTAGTGCGTTGGGAGAAATGCGAAGCAAGGTACAAATCAGGCCAAAGCGATAAGAGATATTGAGCCATGCGCCGACAATGCCCTTAGTTTCAGCATCGCTGTGCAAAGAACTCCACTTTGCCTTGAACTCTTGCTTACTTAACATTGTTTAACTTTCTATAGATTTCTTGAGTAGCTGTAGAACTATTCATTGTGTAGAAGTGTAAGCCTGGAGCACCTGCGGCCAATAGCTCTTGGCATAGTGATGTTGCTATCTCTACCCCAAGTTCACGCACCGCGTGCGGATCATTTTCTACTTTTGCAAAAGCTTCCGCGATTTGTGGTGGAATTGGAGTTCCGCCAAGTTCAGCCATGCGATGAAGTAACTTAACATTGGTGACCGGCAGAATGCCAGGAATGATTACTAACTTTGATCCTCGGGCAGCCAGAGCTTCAACTAATCGGGTGTACCGATGGGATTCAAAGAAAAATTGGGTGGTGGCAAAAGTTGCACCTAATTCTTCTTTGCGAATCAGTACATCTACATCTTTATCAAAATCTCCGTTAGATGCAGGGTGACCATCTGGAAATGCTGCAACACCAATTGTGAAGCCACCAAACTCGTCGGCTAATTGAACTAATTCATCGGCATGATTGAAACCACCTTGTGTTGGAGTCCAAGGCGCACTTGGTCCCCCAGTTGGATCTCCGCGAAGTGCCAAAATGCTTGTGATTCCTGCTTCTTTATAGCTGTGCAAAATTGCAATCAATTCATCACGAGTAGATCCAACACATGTCAGGTGAGCAACAGTTGAAATACCTGTCCGCTTAGTAATTTCTTGAGCAATCCGAATTGAGCGATCTCGGGTAGATCCGCCCGCCCCATATGTCACTGACACAAAGTCTGGGGCGATTGATTTAAGCCCATCGATGGCAACCCAGAGACGATCTTCACCCTCAACATCCTTTGGAGGGAAGAACTCGAATGAATACGAAGTGCGAAGAACCACGGAGTGAGGGTACCGTTACCGCGTGAGTTCAGAGCCGAAGGCGACATTAAAGAGCGTGCGAAGCGCCGTTGAAGAAGAGTTAAGCATCTTCCTGAACTTTGAAAGCGCCTATCTGAACACCATATCGACAGAGCTTTCCCCGGTGTCGGAGGCGTTAACTGCTTTCTTATTAGATAGCGGAAAGCGCTTGCGCCCTCTGTTTGCTTATGCTGGTTTTGCCGCAGCCGGTGGCTCTTTAGAAAAACCTGTCGTCCGCGCAATGTCAGCACTTGAACTATTGCAAGCATGTGCACTGATTCACGATGACTTAATGGATGGATCTGATACTCGTCGAGGTAAGCCTTCGATTCATCGTCACTTTGAAACTATCCATGTGCAAGATGGATTAGATGGCTTTGCGCCTCAGTACGGCGTATCGGCTGCAGTGTTACTGGGAGATCTTGCACTTGTGTGGTCGGATCAAATGTTAAATAGCGCTGGATTAACCACCGAACAATTTGCTCGCGTCTTTCCTTACTACAACGAAATGCGTGTTGAATTAATGGCCGGACAGTTCTTGGATATTCATGAGCAAACACAAAAGACTACAAGTGTTGATCGCTCCATGAAGATTGCGCGTTATAAGTCTGGCAAGTACACGATTGAGCGCCCGCTACATCTTGGTGCAGCCATGACATCTTCTGCCTCACCAGAAATTTTTGCTGCATTGTCTGCATATGGATTGCCACTAGGCGAAGCTTTCCAACTGCGTGATGACCTTTTGGGAGTCTTTGGTGATCCAACTGTTACAGGTAAGCCTGCCGGAGATGATCTGCGCGAAGGAAAGCGAACTGTATTAATTGCCATGACTAATGATCGCCAGTCAGAGGCTCAAAGAGAAATTGCTCGCAAACACTTTGGGAAGCCTGACTTAGATGCACAAGGTGTCGCAGCATTACAAGAAATTATTGAATCAACTGGTGCTCGCGCCGAACTTGAAACAACGATTGGAAGACTGACAGATGCGGCGCTAGCTGCAGCTGAATCATCACTTTTCACCAATGAGGGAAAGGCTTTGCTCGTCGAGCTAGCTAACATCGCAACTAAAAGGAGTGCTTAAATGCCTGCACGCGTCAAAGGTCCTACAGATCACGTTGTCATCGTTGGAGCGGGTTATGCCGGCTTAAGCGCTGCGCTTCGTCTTGCAGGTGCAGGACGCAAGGTGACTGTGATTGAACGCGAAGCGGTTCCTGGTGGTCGAAGTGGATTGCTACAAAAAGATGGTTACTCATTTGATACCGGACCGTCTGTTCTGACAATGCCATCTTTGATTCAAGATGCATTTAGTTGCGTCGGAGAAGATATGAAGGATTGGGTTGAACTTATGCCCGTATCTCCTTTGTATCGTGCCTTTTATGCAGATGGATCCCAATTAGATGTTCATGCAAATACGGCGCAGATGGAAGCTGAAATTGCAGACAAGATCAGCCCTGAAGAAGCGGCCGGTTATGCACGGTATGTAGATTTTGTAACTAAGTTGTACAAGTATGAAATGAATGACTTTATTGATCGCAATATTGATTCACCATTTAATCTTTTGACGCCCAACCTTGCGCGTTTGATCGCACTAGGTGGTTTCCGACGCCTGTCACCAAAGGTGAATCAGTTTATGAAGGATCCACGTCTGCAGAAGGTGTACTCATTCCAGGCAATGTATGCCGGTGTGAGCCCACAGCAAGCTTTGGCAATTTACGCAGTTATCGCCTACATGGATTCAGTCAATGGTGTGTTCTTCCCTAAGGGTGGAATGCACGCGGTTCCTAGAGCAATGGCAGCGGCTGCACAAAAGCACGGTGTTGAATTCAAATACAGCACGACAGTGTCAAAGGTGGATGTGCAAAATGGTCGCGCAAAGGCTGTCATTACAGAAGATGGTCAGCGCATTGAATGCGATGCAATCATTTTGAACCCAGATCTACCTGTTGCTTGGCGCGACCTGCTGGGTAAAACCCCGCTGAACGTGAAGCGTCTTAACTACTCTCCTTCATGTGTAACTATGTTGGTGGGTTCTTCAAAGAGGTATGAGTTTGCTGCTCATCACAATATTCACTTCGGAGAATCGTGGGATGGCGTCTTTGATGAGTTAATCAAAAAGAAGCAGTTGATGAGTGATCCAAGTGTTTTGGTGACGATTCCTTCACTTGATGATCCATCCTTAGCTCCAGCAGGAAAGACTTCTTACTATGTTCTATTTCCTACCCCGAACCTGACGGCAGATATTGATTGGACCAAGCAAGCCAAGCCATATCGTGATCATATGGTCGAAACTCTTGAACAACGTGGCTACACAGGTTTTGGTGATGCAATTGAAACTGAAGTTGTTACAACTCCGCTTGATTGGAAAAATCAAGGAATGGAGGAAGGTGCACCATTTGCTAGCGCACATACCTTCTTCCAGACAGGTCCATTTAGACCACGCAATATGGCTGCTGGAATTGAAAATGTTGTCTTTGCCGGATCTGGAACACAACCAGGTGTAGGTGTGCCGATGGTATTGATTTCTGGTCGTCTTGCAGCAGAACGCATTGTGGGACCAGTTAAGTAAATGGAAGAACTCACCGCTGCAGGGATTACAGATCCCGATCTTCGTGCATCGTACGAAGAGTGCAAGCGGCTTAATGCCTTGCATGGAAAGACTTACTACTTAGCAACTTTGTTGTTGCCAAAAGCTAAGCGTCCCTTTGTTCATGCGCTGTATGGATTTGCGCGTTATGCCGATGAGATCGTTGATGATTTAGCCTCTGAACTAAGTGTTGAAGAAAAGGCTGAAGTTTTGAGCAAGTGGGGTAACGGCGTTCTTGCTGATCTGAAAAAAGGTACCAGCCAAGATCATGTAGGTCGCGCCTTGATTGATACCGTAAATCGCTTTGATATCCCCCACGAACACTTTGAGGCGTTTTTGCATTCGATGACTATGGACTTAACGGTTCAAGAGTATGAAAGTTATGAAGATTTGCTCGAATATGTCTATGGATCTGCCGCAGTTATTGGTCTTGAAATGGTGCCGATCCTTGGACCTCTTCACATTGATGCATTTGAAGCGGCAAAAAAGCTTGGTATCGCATTTCAATTAGCTAACTTCATTCGAGATGTAGATGAAGATTTAGATCGTGGCCGTGTTTATCTGCCTCTGAAAGAGTTAGGTCAGTTTGGCGTTACCCGTGAAATGCTTGAAGAACGGGTGCTTACACCTGAAATTGTAGATGCCCTTAAATTCCAAATTGCACGTGTTCGTCAATTACAGGCAGAGGCTGCTCCGGGAATCAAAATGCTAGAAGCATCAAGTCGCCCATGTATTGAAGCGGCAAGTACTTTGTACTGTGGAATTGTCGATGAGGTCGAAAAAATTGGTTATGACATCTTTAATCAGCGCGCAAAGACATCAACGGCTCGAAGAATTCGTGTTGCAGGTGCTGCTTTCGTTAAACGACAACTGATTCCACGCTAAAGTAACAACTACGGGAGCCCACAAGGCTGAGAGGG
The DNA here is from genome assembly GCA_040378115.1 of Candidatus Planktophila sp. Lineage (GTDB taxonomy): Bacteria > Actinomycetota > Actinomycetes > Nanopelagicales > Nanopelagicaceae > Planktophila. The sequence goes on from JBEINN010000008.1 coordinate 4,778, forward strand.
TCTGAAATTCAGACCGACCGATTGACCCATCCGGTAATGCGGATGCGGAAAGGAATGAACTATGTCAACTATTTTGTTTACAGCCTGGGGCTATGAAGTCTCAATTCTTGAATTCACAGCAGCGATCGCGTCATTTATTGGTGTGTATCTAGGGACAACTGGAAAGCGAATTACCTGGCCTTGGTGGGTTTTAAGCAGCAGTTTGTATGGCGTTTTCTTTTATCAAGTTGACCTCTTTGCTAGTGCCATGTTGCAAATCATTTTTATCGGTGCAGCGATTTATGGATGGTTTGGGTGGGCCCCAACTGGAGCGGTCCCTGGAACCATTTCAACTAGATACCGAATAAGAATTGCGCTTGGAACATTGGTAAGTGTTGCAGTTCTGTCCCCGGTTTTGGAAGATATCGGCGCAGCGGCAACCTGGACCGATGCCTTTATTCTTATTGGCTCAATTGTTGCGCAATTACTTATGGTGTACGAGAAGTATGAAACATGGGTACTTTGGCTTATCGTCAACATAGTTGCAACTGCGCAGTACCTTTCACTTGGATATTGGTTTACTGCGATTCTTTATGCTGTTTTTGCAATAGTTGCCATTCTCGGATGGAAGCGTTGGCGTGACTCTCTTAGCCATTGATGGACCAGCAGGTGCCGGAAAGACAACTCTTGCTGCAAAGCTAGAGGCTGAGTTCTCGGCACATTCCACGGTTCGTACAATTCACATGGATGACTTGTACAACGGTTGGGATGGTGCACTTGGCCAATCCCTGACCGACACCTTAGAAGCAATAACCTCTGCATATCTTTCAGGGGTTGAGCACACAATTAACATCTTCAATTGGCAATTAATGAAGTTTGATCGTGAAGAGAAAATTGTGCCAACTGATTACTTGATTCTTGAAGGCGTTGGCGCTGCACAAGCAGTGGTTCGAGATGCAGGTGCAGTTACATATTGGCTTGATATTGATGCCGAGACTGGATTGAAGCGGGTATTGGCGCGCGATGGTGCACATATTGAAAAACAAATGCGTCAATGGCAGATTCAACAAGCTATTCACTTTGATTTGGATCAAACCCGCGAAAACTGCGAGTTTAAACTCACTTCATAAGGTTTTTGGGCGCGCCCTTAGGCCTTGTACAAGGTGGGCTCCATAAAATTTGCACATGTCTGATCTGACCGGAGAGCTCATTGATGGGCGCTACCAATTACTGCGTCAGGTTGCCAATGGCGGAATGGCTTCAATCTATGAGGCAATAGATACACGACTTGATCGAAAAGTTGCGGTCAAAATCATGCATCCACACCTTGCCCAAGATGAGGCTTTTGTTTCGCGCTTTATTAAGGAAGCAAAAGCTGCTGCTGCACTTTCTCATCCCAATATTGTTGCCGTACAAGACCAAGGCTGGAATCAAAGTGGAGTTCCCGCCATCTTTTTAGTGATGGAATTAATTGAAGGACATACTCTTCGCGAGTATTTGAATGAACGTGGCCGCTTTGAAATCAAAGACGCAATCAACTATCTGACTCCAATCTTAAGTGCGTTGGCTGCAGCTCATGCTCTAGGCATTGTTCATCGCGACATCAAGCCAGAGAATATTCTGATCTCTAAAGAAGGTCGTATCAAAATTGCTGATTTTGGATTAGCGCGTGGTGAACTGATTGGTTCGACAATGACCGCCGAATCTAGTGTGATTTTAGGAAGTGTTTCCTACCTCTCACCAGAACAAGTTCAACGTGGCATCGCCGATTCTCGCAGTGATGTTTATGCAGCGGGAATTGTTGCCTATGAAATGCTGACAGGAGAAAAGCCATTTTCTGCTGACTCCCCCATCCAGATTGCTTACATGCATGTCAATGAAGAGATCCCGCGATTGCGCAGCAAGCGTAAAGAGATCCCACAAGCATTAGATGATTTGATTGCCAGTTCAACCGCCAAGGATCCGGATGAGCGCCCGCGCACGGCCGGAGAATTTCTAGATAAACTGCAACAGATCCAAATAGATCTGGATCCACGCAAAAACCAAATGGATTTAGGGTTAGACCTACCTGTTGAACCCATTAGAGAAAAACCTCGCAAAAAAGTCAAAGAGGTTGCACCTGTCGAAGTAACCGCCCCAGTGGTGGAAACCACGAAAGAGATTCGTCGCAAAGAAGATAAGAAAAAGCGTGCAAGTAATCGCGTTCGACGTAATCGTAAGGTGGCATTAGTTCTGGCTGTTGCTCTAGGAATTGGTGGCTGGTGGACTCTTGTTGGACCTGGTTCTCGTGTTGTTGTTCCCTCAACTATTGGCGGAAGCTTTGATGAAGCTGTAGGCGTTATAGGACCTTTGGGTCTTACAGCCGTTGTTGTCGAAAATAGATTTGATGAAGAGATACCTAAAGGCAAAATCATTGAAAGTATTCCTGCCGGTGGCGGCAAAGTCGATGCTGGTGGAACGGTCAAATTAATCCTTTCTAAAGGTCAAGAACGTTATGCAATTCCGATGACGAGAGGCTTGACTCCTGAAGCGGCGCAGAGTGCTCTGAAGAAATATCCACTGCTGGTGGGAACGGTAAGTGAGATTTTTAACTCAGAAATTCCAAAGGGTTTTGTTGTTTCATCTTCACCAGTTTCGGGAACTTCGGTAAAGCGCGATACAACAGTTGATTTGTTAGTATCAAAGGGAATCGAACAAATTGCACTTGCTTCATATCTAGGTAAGAGCGGCGAACAAGCTTTGAATGAGTTAACTGAAGCAGGTTTTTCTGTTGAGGCAGGATATGCATTTAATGAGACTGTTCCAGAATTAGCAGTTATTTCTCAGAACCCTGCAGGTGGAACAACTGCCAATAAGGGTGGCAAAGTTACGATTCTTATCTCAAAAGGTCCTCGATACACAGTTATTCCGGCTTCACTTCGTGGCATGCCCGGACAAGAAGCTGTAGATAAACTCGAAGCACTTGGTTTGAAGGTAAGAGTTTTACCTAAAGGCGTTAAGTTAACAGGCAAGCGAGTTCAGTCTTCTACTCCTACATTTCTAACCAAAGTAAAGCGTGGCAGCTTGGTGACGATTACCGTAGGGTAAGCCAATGCCTACACCAGTAAAAAAGCCGCGCATCGGCGCTCACACCCCTACTACTGGCGGAATGGCGAAGAGATCTATCGCTTACGCACAAGAAATTGGTGCAGAAGCCATTCAAGTTTTCGCATCAAGTCCCAGAACTTGGGCGATGCCCGAAGCAAAGCCAGAACTTGATGATGCATTTAAAATCAAGACAGCAGAGCTAGATATTGAAACCTATGTGCACGCACCTTTTTTAATTAACTTGGGCTCTCCAACAGAGGCAACTTACTTAAACTCTTTAGCTTCAACAAAGTACTCGTTACAACGTGGTTCAGATATTGGCGCATTAGGCGTTGTTATTCACACAGGATCTGCCGTGGATGTGAACCATGTCGAAAAAGCATGGAAGCAGATACACGAAGGCATGATGCCTATTCTTAACGCTTTAGGTGATGATGCACCGTACTTATTGCTAGAACCTACTGCGGGCCAGGGACAAAGCCTGGTTAAGAAGTTAGATGATCTAGCAATGTATCTGAAGGCGCTTGAATATCATCCAAAGGTTGGTATTTGCTTGGATACCTGTCATGTATTTGCTGCAGGCCATGACATTTCGGTTAAGGGTGGTATGACCGCAACAATCGATCTACTGGTTGAAGTTGCCGGAATCGAACGTTTCCAATTAGTTCATGCAAATGATTCGATGGATGTGTGTGGAGCTCTTAAAGATCGTCACCAAAACATTGGAGACGGCCATATCGGGGTAGATCCGTTCAAGGAACTGCTTTCACACCCGGCTGTGGCAAATGCCCCATTGATTCTCGAAACGCCAGGCATGGAACCAGAGCATGGCAAGGAAGTGGCGTTACTGAAGAAGTTGCGCGGCTAATGTCTGCTCGCCATCAACTTCAACTCAAATTAGCGCCATGGGCGCTGCTGTCAGTGGCAGCAGCATGGGGCTTTGCTTTCGTGGTTATGAAGGATGCAATTCAGCGCCAGAGCGTTAACAACTTTCTTTTCACACGATTTTCTTTAGCGGTCCTTGTGATGCTAATAATTCGGCCTCAAACCGTCAAACACTTCAATAAGGATTTATTGCAACGTGGATCATTGGCTGGCGTTTTCTTAGGTCTGGGATACATCGCTCAGACCCTTGGACTCGAACGAACTGGCGCAGCAATTACTGGATTCATTACAGGTTTATATGTTGTTCTTACACCAGTTTTAGCCTGGTTAGTTTTAAAGGAAAAAATCACTCGTTTTGTGTGGCTTTGCATCATGGTAGCAACAGTTGGTTTGGGTTTGCTATCAATCCGTGGATTCTCAGTGGGCATCGGCGAAATGTTCGTCCTAGCTAGTGCATTCTTGTTTGCGGCTCACATCATTGCTTTAAGTAAGTGGTCTTCTGGTCGCGATGTTTATGCAATGACAATTGTTCAGCTAACAATGTGCGCTATCTTGTCAGGAGTTGCATCTATTCCTGGTGGTTATTCCGCACCACCTGATTCAGGTGTTTGGGCGGTAGTTGTATTCACCGCCGTCTTTGCAACTGCAATTGCTTTCATTGTTCAGACTTGGTCACAGGCCCATATGAGTGCAACTAAGGTTGCGGTCATTTTGACTATGGAGGTCGTGTTTGCCGCAGCCTTTGCAATTCTATTCGGCGGCGAAATACTGACGCTGCAAAGCGCACTTGGCGGAGTCCTTGTAGTTATAGCTATGTATTTGATTGTGTTGAAGGAACAGAAGTAGGCTGATGTAATGGCAATTGACCTTAGAAGTGACACAGTTACTCGACCATCGGCTGCGATGCGTGAGGCAATTGCCCAAGCACCAGTAGGTGATGATGTTTACAGTGATGATCCAACGGTTAATTCACTTGAAGAACGTGTTGCTGCAATGTTTGGCAAAGAAGCAGGAGTTTTCACACCTACTGGCTCTTTAGCTAACCAATTAGCGATCCGAATGTTGGTCGCACCTGGTGAAGAGTTGATCGCCGAAACCAATAGCCATATTGTTCGCGCAGAACTTGGCGCAGCAGCAGTATTTAGCGGAATTACTACACGTACATTTCCGGCAAAAAATGGTTTACTCAAGGCAGCAGATGCCTTGGAAATTGCTCGCCCCAACAGTGGTCCATACCTTGTATCAACAACTGCCATCGCAGTTGAAAACACCCACAATTTTGGCGGTGGAACTGTTCAGCCAATTTCAGAGATTGCTGCTCTTCGTAAAGGTGCAGATGAATTGGGTCTTGCACTTCACCTAGATGGTGCTCGAATCTGGAACGCACACATTGCATCAGGTGTTTCATTTACTGAGTACGGAAAGTACTTCGACACTATTTCTGTTTGTTTATCTAAGGGGTTAGGGGCACCCGTTGGATCTGTGATGCTTTCAACTAAAGAGCGTGTAGCCAAAGCTCGCATCTGGCGAAAGCGATACGGGGCAGGAATGCGCCAAATAGGCTTGTTAGCCGCCGGTGCTCATTACGCACTTGATCACAACATCGATCGTTTAGCCGAGGACCACCGTCGCGCTCAGCAGCTAGCAAAAGCAATCGCAGCGGTTGATTCTTCGTTGATTGACCCAACGACGGTTCACACAAATATTGTTGGTTTAGACCTTGCTGCACTTCCTATTACTGCCCCTGAACTTGCCGCGCGTTGTAAGGATGCTGGGTTATGGATAAGCGCGCTCGGTCCAAAGTATGCGCGATTAGTTACGCATCTAGATTTTGATGATGCTCAGTGTCATGAGGCAATTGAAATTTTAAAGAAAGCCCTCGTGGCTTAAGAGCCATTGCTTCTTTTCAATACCGTAAGCATAATTTCCTAACGCTCCCCCAGTTTTTACAACGCGGTGGCAAGGAACAACAAGCATGATCGCGTTGTTTGCACATGCACTTCCTGCGGCACGAACCGCAGCTGGGCTACCAGCCTTGTCAGCCAAGTCGGCATAGGACCAGGTTTTACCTGGAACAATCTTTCGCATTGCTTTCCATGCGGCTTGAGAAAATGGAGCACCTGGTTGACGAACTTGAATGCCATTGAGCGCGGTTAGATCTCCATCAAAGTAATCATTTACGAGATCTGAAATTACAGGAATTGTTTTAACAACCTTTACATCGCGACCAGCTTTGAATGCTGAAACCGTAGAAAGGTTTGCCCCGATCAAAATCTGATCATCGGCTAATAAATTGAGGGTGCCTACAGGAGTCTTATGAGAAGTTATAAGAAGGGGCACTGTCCAAAATTAGCGATCGCGCAACATTTCAGCAACTAAAAAGGCGAGTTCTAAAGATTGAGCATGATTAAGGCGTGGGTCGCACGCTGTTTCATAACGGGAAGCCAAATCTTCATGTGAAATTTGCTCGCCGCCACCAACGCACTCGGTGACATCATCACCAGTAAGTTCGATGTGGACTCCACCTGGGTGCGTGCCCAAGGCTTTGTGTACTTCGAAGAAGCCCTTTACTTCATCCATAACATCATCAAAGCTGCGGGTCTTGTACCCAGATGGTGCTTCATAGGTATTGCCATGCATTGGATCGCACACCCACAGCACCTTTGCGCCGGACTTTGTAACGCCATCAACTAGCGCAGGCAAGATTTCGCGGATGTTTTTAGCACCCATGCGAGTAATAAATGTAATGCGGCCAGGTTCGCGGTTTGGATCTAACTTGTCGATTAATGCAAGCGCATCCTCAACGGTTGACTTAGGTCCCAATTTGATTCCGATTGGATTGCGAACCTTTGAAGCAAAATCAACATGTGCACCATCTAATTGACGAGTACGTTCGCCGATCCAGATGAAGTGTCCTGAAACATCATATGCATCACCTGTGCGCGAATCGATACGGGTTAATGCCTTTTCGTACTCCATAATCAACGCTTCATGGCTTGCAAAGAAATCTACTGATTTAAAGCTTTCAGGATCTACTCCTGCAGATTTCATGAAAGCCAATGCGCGACCGATTTCATCAGCCATCTTTTCGTAGCGATCGCCAACTTTTGAATCACGAATGAAGCCTTTGTTCCATTCATGCACCTGGCGAAGATCTGCAAAACCACCTTGCGTGAAAGCTCGAACTAGATTGAGCGTTGCTGCAGAGGTGTTGTACACACGAACTAAACGCATTGGATCTGGGGTTCGCGCCTTTTCCGTAAATTCAATGTCATTGACGGCATCTCCGCGGTAAGCAGGCAATGTCATTTCACCGCGAGTTTCAAACTCACTTGAACGTGGCTTTGCAAACTGCCCCGCCATACGCCCGACCTTGATTACTGGAAGGCTTGAGTAGTACTGCAAAACTGCAGCCATTTGTAGAATTGTTTTGATTCGATTTCGAATTGAATCTGCAGTTGCTGAAACAAAAGTTTCTGCGCAGTCACCGCCTTGTAACCAAAATGCTTTTCCTTCTGCAGCCAATGCAATTCGAGCTTTGAGATCATCACATTCACCAGCAAAGACAAGTGGTGGCAGTGCTTTGAGCTCTGCTACCGCAGCCTTTACTTGTGGACCCTCTGGTCCACCTGGCCACGTTGGTTGCTGGGCAGCAACGAGACCAGGTGTGAACAAAGCCTCTAACTTATTGCTCGAATTCGAGTTCATTGGAGAAGTCTAGAGAGTTCAAAGGTGATTGCGCGGGGCAATTATCCGAAGAAAATCTCTGATTCCTTGTATAGCTCCAGCGGCACGGTCTTTAGCTTTTCAGTTGCAGATGCCAACGGAACGCGGGCGATGTTTGTGCCATGTAGCGCAACCATCTTGCCCCAGTCACCTTCGTGTGCGGCTGTGATTGCATGCAGACCAAAGCGAGTTGCCAGAACTCGGTCAAATGCTGTTGGAGTACCACCACGTTGGATGTGACCCAAAACAGATGTGCGCGCTTCTTTGCCAGTCTTTTCTTCAATCTGGCCGGCTAGCCAATCACCAATACCTGAAAGCTTGACGTGACCAAATGAGTCAAGGGTCTGATCCTTAACAACCATGTCGCCATCTTGAGGAATAGCACCCTCTGCAATAACGATGATTGGTGCGTAGTGAGATTTAAAGCGTGATTCAACCCATTCGCATACCTTGTCAACGGAGAACTTTTGCTCTGGAATCAAAATACATGTTGCACCACCAGCAAGACCTGAATGAAGCGCAATCCATCCTGCGTGACGGCCCATAACTTCGACAATCAAAGCACGATGGTGTGATTCAGCGGTTGTATGCAGGCGATCAATTGCCTCAACTGCGATGTTTACAGATGTATCAAAACCAAATGTGTAGTCAGTGTTGTTCAGATCGTTATCGATTGTCTTTGGAACACCAATCACCTTGACGCCAAGAGCATCAAGCTTTGTTGCAACACCCAGAGTGTCTTCGCCGCCGATTGCAATCAACGCATCGATGCCAGCCTTCTCAAGGTTTTCCTTAATCTTTTCTACGCCACCCTCGATCTTAAATGGGTTAGTACGTGAAGAACCAAGAATGGTTCCACCGCGAGGCAAGATGCCGCGAGTTACTTCGATGTTCAAAGGCATTGTTAGACCTTCTAGAGGTCCCTTCCAACCATCACGGAAACCTACAAACTCGTGACCGTACTCTTTAACACCTTTACGAACTACGGC
>JBEINN010000094.1:0-4021 GCA_040378115.1 Candidatus Planktophila sp.
CTTCACAAGAACTCAGCAGCAAACAAGAAGTCTTCAATGGCTAAGGCAGCTGCCAAAGCCGGCGCACGTTAATCCTTTTACTACTTTAAAGCGAGGCTAGGTTCATGCCTGCAATTTCACTTGCTAAGGCCCCGCAACCAGCATCAACCAATCCGGCGCAGATTCGTAACTTCTGCATCATTGCCCACATTGATCACGGTAAATCAACCCTTGCCGATCGCATGTTGGGTATCACCGAAGTTGTAGAAGCTCGCAATATGCGCGCACAGTATCTAGATCGTATGGATATCGAACGCGAACGCGGAATCACTATTAAATCTCAAGCAGTCCGTTTGCCATGGCGTTCATCCCTAGATGGTCAGGAATACATCCTGAACATGATCGATACACCAGGACACGTCGACTTTACCTACGAAGTATCGCGCTCGCTAGCAGCGTGTGAAGGTGCAGTGCTTCTTGTTGACTGCGCACAAGGAATCGAAGCGCAAACCCTTGCAAACCTTTACCTTGCAATGGAAAACAATCTAACAATTATTCCTGTTCTCAATAAAATCGATTTGCCTAACGCACAGCCAGAAAAGTTTGCGGCAGAGCTTGCAAAGCTGATTGGTTGCCAACCTGAAGATTGCTTACGCGTATCTGGAAAAACAGGCGATGGCGTTGCGGACTTACTTGATCAGATCGTTGCTCAGATTCCAGCACCAGTAGGGGATGCCAACGCACCTGCCCGCGCCTTGATCTTTGACTCTGTGTATGACTCATACCGTGGTGTTGTTACTTATGTACGAGTTGTTGATGGACATTTATCTCCACGTGAACAGATTCAAATGTTTTCAACTGGTGTTCGCCACGAAGCGCTAGAAGTTGGTGTTATTTCTCCAGAACCAATTGCCGGTAAGGGCCTTGGCGTAGGCGAAGTAGGCTACTTAATTACAGGCGTAAAAGATGTTCGCCAATCACGCGTAGGCGACACAATCACTACATATAACAACCCAAGTAAGACAGCACTCTCTGGTTACAAAGATCCAAAACCAATGGTGTTCTCTGGTTTGTTCCCATTAGATGGTGCGGATTTTCCTGTACTGCGCGAAGCCTTAGATAAGTTACAGCTCAACGATGCAGCACTTGTATATGAACCTGAAAGCTCTGCAGCCCTAGGCTTTGGTTTCCGTTGCGGCTTCCTTGGCTTGCTACATATGGAAATCGTGCGTGAGCGTCTTGAGCGTGAACACAAACTAAACCTTATTTCTACCGCACCAAATGTTGTGTACAACGTGACAATGGATGATGGCAAGCAAGTTCGCGTTACCAACCCTTCTGAATTTCCAGATGGAAAAGTTGCTGCAGTCTTTGAGCCAATCGTTAAATCAACGATTCTTGCACCAGCAGAGTTCATCGGAACAATCATGGAGCTCTGTCAAGATCGACGTGGAATCTTGCTCGGAATGGATTACATCTCTGAAGATCGCGTAGAGATTCGCTATGACCTTCCGTTAGCTGAAATCGTCTTTGATTTCTTTGATCAATTAAAGAGCCGCACAAAGGGCTATGCATCTTTGGATTACGAAGAAAAGGGCGATGCAGAAGGAAACTTGGTGAAGGTGGATATCTTGTTACAAGGTGAAGCAGTTGACGCGTTTAGCGCAATTGTTCACCGTGATAAGGCATACGCATATGGCGTAATGATGACCGGAAAACTACGTGAGTTAATCCCGCGCCAGCAGTTTGAGGTTCCCATTCAGGCAGCAATTGGTGCGCGCATCATTGCTCGCGAAAGCATTCGTGCGATCCGTAAAGATGTTTTGGCTAAATGTTATGGTGGAGATATCTCGCGTAAACGTAAGCTGTTGGAAAAGCAAAAAGAAGGCAAGAAGCGCATGAAGATGGTGGGACGAGTTGAAGTCCCACAAGAAGCCTTCGTTGCAGCTCTTGCAACAGATGCCGATATCGAAAAGGTAAAGGCTGCTCGCAAAGCAGGGCAATAATGCTCTCCTTTTACGTCCACATTCCGTACTGCATTAAGCGGTGCGGCTACTGTGATTTCAATACTTACACTCCGTCAGAACTTCAAGATGGTGCGACTCTAGAAATCGTCAGTAATGATTACATCGATGCGGTGCTACGCGAATTACAAGCTGCACCTACAGATGTTGTCCCAACTATCTTTTTTGGCGGCGGAACACCATCGCTACTACCTGCTCATGATTTAGGTCGAGTTATCGCTGCAATCAAGGCACGTAATGGTTTGACCGCTGATTGTGAAATCACGCTAGAGGCCAACCCAGATTCAGTAACGGCTGAAAAGCTAGCCGAATACTTACAAGTCGGATTCAATCGAATTTCATTTGGAATGCAATCTGCAAAGCCACATGTATTGGCGGCCCTAGATCGCACACACAATCCAGCTAATGTCGAAAAGGCAATCACAATGGCCCGCGCAGCAGGTTTTCAATCAATTAGCGTTGATCTGATTTACGGAACGCCAGGTGAAAGTTTGCAAGATTGGCAGGACACAGTAGAAGCGGCACTGTCCTTGGACATTGACCACATCAGTGCATACGCATTAATTGTTGAAACCGGAACCAAGTTAGCTGCACAGATTAAACGCGGGGATTTAACAATGCCCAACGATGACTTAATGGCGGATATGTATCTGTTGGTAGATCAGATGTGCGAGGCAAAAGGACTTACTTGGTACGAGCTTTCTAATTGGTCAAAGCCTGGACACCAATGCCGACACAATATTGCTTACTGGGAAAACAAGAACTGGTGGGGGTTAGGACCAGGCGCGCATTCACATATTGATGCGCGCCGTTTCTGGAATGTAAAGCATCCAACCACCTATAAACAAAAGGTTTTTGCTGGCGAATCACCAGTACTAGAAAGTGAACAACTGACCGCAGAACAGATCAAAGATGAATCAATTTTGCTCGGTATTCGCATGCGCGATGGTTTACAGGTTGAGCTACTAGAACCTCATCAGATGGAGGTCTTAGCGGTCTATCGTGAGAATGGATTTGTTGAGTTGCAAGAAGATCGTGTGATCTTGAGCCCTGCGGGGCGCTTGATCGCAGATCGAATCGTGCGAGAAATAACTATCTAGTACCCTTAGAGCAAATGTCATCACGTCGTCTAGAAATCCTCCGCGCAATTGTCGATGAGTACGTTGCGACCCAAGAACCTGTCGGCTCAAAATCAATTGCCGAACGCCATGGATTAGGAATTTCACCTGCCACGATTAGAAATGAAATGGCAGTACTTGAAGACGAGGGCTTGATCATTCAGCCTCATACAAGTGCGGGACGAATTCCGACAGATTTAGGGTATCGAGTATTTGTAGACAAGCTGGCAACTGTTAAGCCGTTGTCTGGTGCAGAGCGCCGCGCAATTGAAACTTTTCTTGAAGGATCTAATGATCTTGAAGAGTTGTTGAAGAAATCAGCAAAATTGCTGGCAGATATTACAAAGCAGGTTGCTGTTGTTACCTATCCAATAATTGGTGAGCAACCTAGCCGTGACAAGATGGCTATTTCAGGTACCGCACACCTTGCCCGCTCAGGCGACAATTTAGGCTTATCTCTCTCACCAATTCTTGAAGCACTGGAAGAACAGGTTGTTTTGTTAAGTTTACTTAATGAGGTTCATCCAACTGTCCATGTTCGAATCGGTAGCGAACAGACCGAAACAAATCTGCAAGCAACCTCATTAGTAACTGTCGGTTACGGCATGGAGTCAGCACAACTTGGTGCAGTTGGTGTCTTAGGGCCAACCCGCATGGATTACGCAGGTTCTATTGCAGCAGTTGATGCAGTTGCGCGCTATGTCGGTCGTTTCATAAATGAAGGTGCATAAGTGGCTGATCATTACGAGACTTTAGGTGTGACCAGAGGTGCAACTGCGGATGAAATTAAGAAGGCGTATCGCAAGCTTGCACGTGAATTACACCCTGATGTAAATCCCGATCCGCATACCCAAGAAAAGTTCAAGGAAGTCACTGAGGCTTACGATGTATTAAGTGATC
>JBEINN010000119.1:0-3274 GCA_040378115.1 Candidatus Planktophila sp.
ATTGCTCATAAGTAAATCTCGTTTCTCAATTTGTTTAGTTCTTGTCTCAGACCGATTCCTGCTGCTCCAACTAATTTACCTTGACGACGATAACTAAAAATAAAGTTTGCATCAAGACTCCCCTGTAGAAGTTCAACGTCATCCGCGATTTTAGGTTCTCCATAACTAAGGATGCTCATTTCGTATTGATCGCTCCAGAAAGAAGGTAGTGGATTGAAATGTTCCGCAGGGTTGAAGTCACTAACAGAATCAGGATTGGCAGTATTGGCTATCTCTCGACCTACTCGCTTCCCACCTTCAATTGGGATATTCCAATGCTCAATTCGCCGAGCAGGAAGTTGTTGATTTGCATACGGGAAGCGAGCAATGTCTCCGACGACAAAGAAATTTTCGATCAATCCACCATCTATGTTAACTGCTCGAAGTGTCTTATCCGTAAGCACTCCGTTTGATTTGTCTAAACCACTTCCTTCAAGCCACTCAGTATTTGGTAACGAGCCAACCGCTTCAATAAAAATATCGCACTCGAGTGATTTTCCATCGCCAAGAATGACGCCCGTTACGAATGATTCGCCGACCAAATCCTTAACGGAATTATTCATATGAAAACGGACGCCTTTAGCTTCATGCCTAATCTGAATCTCATTACCGAATAATTCCCCAATTATTGGCGCTAATGGAGTATTTTCCATAGCAACTACATCAACTGAACAACCTAACTTCTTGAGAGTTGCTGCAAGCTCTAATCCAATAAATCCAGCACCAAGGATTACAACATGCTTGCCAGGAGCAACAGCAGAACGAATTCTCTTGGCATCGTCGTATGTTCGAAGTGAAAAGCGACCAGATTCGACGAGATTTTGGAAAACCATTTTTCGAGAGCGCAATCCGGTAGCAGCGACTAGAAAGTTATATGAAAGTTTCTTGTTCGAACGGAGCACAACTTCGTTTTTCTGTATGTCGACAGATTGAGCCGGATCACCAAGAATAAAATCAGCCTTCAATTCCTCTGTATTGATCTTAAATGCCACCGAATCCAACTCTTTATCTTCAGCAAGGAGTGCTTTTGACAGAGGTGGACGGTTGTATGGCAGATGCTTCTCTGCTCCGATAAGAGTAATTTCACCCGCAAAACCTGAACGCCTTAAAGATTCTGCAGTGCGAAGCCCTCCCATCGAAGCCCCGACAATCAAAACTCTATTCACTTAAAACACCACATTAAGTTTTTCTTGGTTCTACTTATTCGGTGACTGTGATGGCTTGCATAGGACATACATCTGCAGCAGCTTTCACATTTGCGCTTTCAGAGTCTTCAGCAGTTGCGAGGTATTCCAATCTATCCTCGGTATTAAGTTTGAAGATATCTGGTGCTTCAAAGACACATTGTCCATAATGTTGGCACTTTTCCATATCCACATGAACCTTGATCATTCTTTCTCCTTTACCGTAGATGGATACAAATCTTTTGAAGGTGTACGAATGCCTCGAAATTCCCAATCGCCACCTAGTGCAGTAGAAATAACCTCTTCACTTTCAGTTGGTTGTGCGCCAACACCTTCTCGAATCAGGTGACCCTCTGTAATTGTGTTACTAAGGCGGCCAAGTCCCTCGACTTCAACTTCAACTATGTCGCCAATTTGTACCGGACGAGAGTGTGCTGGGGTGCCAGAAAAAATCATGTCGCCGGGAACTAGGGTGATAGTTCTTGCGATGTCTGCAACTAGGTAATGCATATTCCATTCCATGTTGTCGGTGTTGTCTTCTTGTTTGAGTTCACCATTGACATAGGTTCGAATCATTTTGTTTCGAAAATCCCAATCAGTGACTATTCCTGGGCCTACCGGAGCAAGGGAATCTGCTCCTTTAACGCGCAGCATTGAACCAGCATCTGTATCGCGGAAATCATGGAGCCCAAAATCATTACCGACGCTATAACCGGCGATGTATTCGCCAGCCTCTTCAATTGAAACATCTTTACAAGTTTTTCCAATGATTATGACAATTTCGCCTTCGTAGTTAAGCCATTTACAACGCTTTGGCCTGACCACATTGCCTTGATGAGAATTAAGTGCAGTTATCGGCTTGTGAAAATACGTTGGAGCAGCAGGTAACTTTGTTAAGAATTCTTTTGTGCGGCTGTCATAGTTCAGATGCACTGCAATAATTTTGGTTGGAATAGCAGGTGGTAAATGGCGTGCATCTTGAATTGCAAAATTGCGTCCATCTTTTGCTACAAGTGAATCCCCTTGTCGCTCAACCTCTAGCGCTTTTCCTTCTACTTCAATTCTTCTAAATTCAGTCACGCGAGAGCACCAAATCCTTCGGCTGTGCGAATCCATTTGATGGCTCAGGGAAATAGACATGAACCTGACCCGTTCCTACAGAATTCTCATACTCGCTATAGAGAACACCCTTTGACTCATTGCGTTCTTCACCGAGAGCACCTGCCATTGCCAAGTAATGAAAGAACCCGGCTTCCGGCTTGTACTTTCTGAAAGTATCAAAATCTTCAAGAATTGCTGCATGATTCCCAGCTTTCATCCACTCAAGAACCTTCAGGTCGTATTGATAAGCCTCAGGTGTGTAGATATGAATTGGATCGCTCGCTTCATGCTTTCTTAAATCTCGCAATTTATGGAATGTATGGGACAGGGCACCGGATGCAAGCAAAATTACTTTGCGGTCGCTATCTCGAATCGCTTCCCCAAGTGCTCTGCCTGCTCGAAGGAAATCTTCAGGCGTACCAGTCTGGCAAACTGACAAACTAATCCATTTTTTATCATCTAAACCTCTACCAAGGTAATGCCAAAGATTGATAGTCGCGTAATAGATTGGAAGATGGGGATCAGCAATTGGAGTGATCCACGTACCATTTTTTTCATCATACTTTGAAAGTGAATTTGCGAGTTCTGGATCACCTTTAATGGAATAAGGAATTTGAGACATTCCACGTGGCAATTCCTCAGATGTAAATAACCCAGAACGCTCGGCCGCTGATGTGATGACAAATTCGACAGTAGTTGCCCAATGGCTATCAAGAACAACGACAGTGTCGTAATCGAGTACATCGAAGACATCTTTGCGAAGTTTCTTAAGTCCGGGGAACAGACTGATCTCCTGGCCATTATTGAGATCTTTGCGAACTGTTTCTGGCAACATAATTGTTGGAACGTGTGCCAACAATGCGGCTCCGACCACTTTTCCCATATCTATTCCTTCCATCCATTTGGCGCTATTACAGTGTTTTTCACATCGGCGTAAAAATCGAAAGACC
>JBEINN010000163.1:0-2067 GCA_040378115.1 Candidatus Planktophila sp.
ACCGAAATGGTGGCACTTGCCAACACAACAGGGCTGCAGCTTTCAAAGCGCGGCATGTATGGACCAGCATCTTCTGTTAAAACTTTGCAAGACACTTTCGCACTAGCCGCCGATGGTGGAGTTCTAGATCGCGCCGGAGTTGTTGATTACTGCACCGGTGATGTCGCACCAGGTGTCTTCGTCATCGTTCGACACAACGACCCATACATCGCACATGAAATGAGTTACTTAGCGATGGGACCTGGTCCTTACTTTGCTTTGTATCGCCCATTCCATTTAGCTTCAATTGAAGCGCCAATTACCGTTTATCGTGCGATTCTGGATCGTGAATCATCACTGTATGCACCTCACCTAAACGCAGAAGTAGTAACAATGACGAAGAAAAACCTAGAAGTAGGCGATGTTATTGACGGTATTGGTGGATTTACTGTGCGTGGCTACGCCGATAACGCCCTAGATGCCAAGCGCGATAATTTGGTTCCAATTGGATTAGTTGCTGATGCAAAGATTATTAAGCGAATTGGTGTTGGCGAGCTGCTGACTTACGACCATGTAGAGCTCAACCAGGATTCATTTATCGTTGCTTTGCGCAAGAAGCAGGATGAATTAGGTCTTACTTACGCACCAGCTCAGAAGTAATCATGAGCACCGTTGCATCAATAGTTCTTGCAGCAGGTTCTGGAACTCGCTTTGGCCACAGCATCAACAAGGTCTGGCTACAGTTACATGGCAAATACATTATTTCTAGATCACTTGAAAACTCTCGCGCAAAATTTTCACATGTACGAAGCATCTTGGTTATCAATCCTGATGATGAACAATTCGCACGCGAAGCCCTAACTAAAGACGGATCCCTTGCCAATACTGAAATCGTGTATGGCGGCGCGACTCGGCATGAAAGCGAGTACAAAGCGCTGCAGTATTTAAAGGGCGATATTGAAGCTGGTCTTATTGATTTGGTGCTGATCCATGATGGTGCGCGCCCATTAGCAACACCCGAACTTTTTGTGGCGATTGCAGATGGCGCACAAACTCATGGTGGAGCGATTCCGACAATCGCTTTAGATCCGCGGGAAATGGATACCGCACGTGATGAAACTATTGCTCGAGTACAGACTCCTCAAGGTTTTAGAGCGGCGCAATTGTTACAAGCTTATGAAAAGGCTGCGGTTAGTGGTTTCGTTGGGACTGATACGGCAGCGTGCATGGAAGCGTTTTTTCCAGAAGTAAACACTGTTGCGGTGCCTGGCGATATCTTTAATATCAAGATTACATACCCCCAGGATTTAGCTATCGCTGAACTACTTATTCCGGTCCTGTAAATAGCTCATTAATTCAATCTCTTTTCCCGAGTTAATTCGGGCGCTATCTGGGTCAGCCTCCACAACCGCGATTTTTGCAATCTTAGTCAGTGCAACAAACCAAGTGGATTCGGTGGCAGCAAAATCAATCGCGCTAAAGCGAATCAATTCTGGCGTTGAAATACGCATCATCGAATTACGATCGATGGTTTCATCAATAAAATTGCTGGAATCAATAGATTTCAAGGTCTCGGTAAAGGGTGAAACTGGGCGCACCGCATCAATTCCGTTAACTAAAGCCGCGTAGACCCGTTCAAATTGGGCTTGATTAGTAAGTGGTCGCTGTGAATCATGAATCATTACTAAATCAACTTCAGCGCCGCGAAGCGCCCCCGCTAAATCACCTGGCTTGTCGGGATCGCACACAATCTTTTCACAATCGGTATCGGAAACTTTGGCTAAATCTGCAGCGCTTCCTGCGATTGCAAGGTGTGCGCCAGTAATCGATGCAACAAAGCCCTGCGCGGATTTAATGCAGGTAGACAGAATTGTTTGATTCTTTAATTGATGGAAAGCAATTGGCGAAGTAATCGCCACAACAACCTTCAGTGAAGGTGTGCTCACGAAATTAGGAAGCGAGAACCTCGTCAAGGATTACTGCAGCCTTTTCTTCATCAGTGCGCTCAGCGAGTGCAAGCTCTGAAACTAGGATCTGCTTCGCCTTGGCGAGCATGCGCTTTTCTCCTGCTGAAAGTCCACGATCAAG
>JBEINN010000005.1:0-13838 GCA_040378115.1 Candidatus Planktophila sp.
CTTTCATTGTCACCTAAGTTCGGCGCAGTACTAAGTGCAACTCCAGTTGGAGCACTTGGTGGCGTTGGCGTTGCCTTGTTTGGAATGATCGGTGTTGTTGGTGCACGAATCTGGATCGAGGGAAAGGTTGATTTTGCTAATTCAACTAACCTCTTGATCGCAGGATCAGCACTGATTATCGGTATTGCAGATATGTCATGGACTCGTGGAGATTACACATTCAACGGAATCATCAACGCTACTTTGGTTGCGATCCTTGGATACCGAATCCTGCATTCAATCGCAGATGCACGAGGTAACAAGTAACATCCTTGATTGATCATTCCAGCGCCTGGCCCGAGCGTTTTACTCGTAATCGCTCGGGCCATCGCGTGGAGTCGAAAGACGATGGCTTACTAATGATTGTTTAGGGCTTGGAGTTTTGTATTCAGCAATTGTCAGTGCCTCAGTAGACAATAAGCACATGATAAAACCTGCCAAGCCTGCCCGTGAAAATATCTCACCTTCTGATCTAACTTTTGGTCTGTCCACCTGTAAAAGATGTTTGTGGATTAAGTACTGGTACAAACTCACCATGCCTGGAGCTTTTCCACTAGTGGGAACGATGGCTGAGTTGCAAGAGGAACATTTCCAGGGAGCAGATATGCCAACGATTGACTCATCCTTGCGCCCAGGAAAAGTTACCAAGTGGGGCGAGTGGGTTAAGAGCAAGCCAGTTTTTGTAAATGGCGCAGAAAGTCGCTGGAGAATTCTTGGAAAATACGATCTTGTCTCAACAAATGATGATGGCACAATCGGTTTAATCGATTGCAAAGTTTCAGATAGCCCTCGCGATAGCGGGCAGTTCTACTCCCCTCAACTTGAAGCCTATGCACACGCTTTAGAAAATCCCGCAGCGGGAAAGGCGCAATCTGTTGCATCTATGGGTTTACTTGTCTGGAGACCGACAACAGCTATTGGTAGCAACGCCGATGAGTATGGTTTTGGAGTAATGCAAAAATATGTTCCGGTCGAACGCGATCAAGGGAACTTCTTGAAGGTAATCGGAGAATTCATCGAAGTTCTAGAAGGTGAGCTACCTGATGCAGGAAGTGAATGCCAAACCTGTACGTATCTCCTTGCCCGAAACGCTTTGGATTAATCCTCTTCGCTAATCTCACCTAGTTTGGCTTTCTTCGGTGCGTAAATATCGATGTACTCCTGGCCTGACATTGCATGAATTACGTTCATGATTTGATCAGTGACATCTCGAAGGTGCTGCAGGTCTGTTGAATCACCATCAAAATACATAGGTTCTCCAAAGTGCATTCCTACCCGCTTTACATTTGGAATGACTTTGCCAGTGGGTTGAATCTTGTCGGTGTTAGACATGGCTACCGGCACAACTGGTGCACCTGATTCAATGGCTAAACGTGCAATTCCTGTCCGTCCTTTGTACAACCTGCCATCAGGAGATCTCGTTCCTTCAGGATAGATTCCGATGCAATTACCATCAGCTAAAACTTTCAGACCTGTGATCAATGCTGCTTCACTTCGTCGACCACCTGAGCGATCAACAGGAACCTGACCAAGAGCAATAAAGGTCAGCTTTTTTAACAAGCCTTTAGGACCTGGTGAGGTGAAGTACTCGCTCTTGGCAAGAAAAGTAACTTTGCGAGGAACAACTAAGGGCATAAAAATTGAATCGCTAAATGAAAGATGATTAGAGGCGATGATCACTGGTCCCTTAGATGGAACATGTCGCAAACCGCGAACCTTGGGACGAAAAATCAACATTAAAATTGGGGTCAAAAATGCCCGCAAGGTTCCGTAGGGCAGGTTGTTGAGCACGGCTCTAATTTAGTGGCTATTGACGACTATGACACTATCTGAGGGTGAGTAACGAGAAAAAAGAGCCTGAAGGCTTTGATGAAGAGGAGTTAATCCGCTCAGAATTTGAATCCATCGTTTCTGGGCTCAATCTCGATCAATCAACGCCATCAACATATCTTGATGAATTAAATCGCATTGATCAAGAAGGCTTTGTTCCACCCAATCCTGCTCCGCAAACGCCTCGTGGCTTTATTGACTCGGCACGCAACGCAATGAAGAGCTGGTTTCATCGCAATGGTCGCGATGATGACGGAGCTACATTGTGACTGTTTTTGCCAATGAGGAATTTAACTGGGGAATTTTAGGTCCTGGTGGAATTGCACAAGCATTTGCCAAAGATCTCGCGTTGATTCAGGGCCACACAATCGCAGCTGTTGGATCTCGTTCACTAGAAAATGCGCAGAAATTTTCAGAAACCTTTGGTGGAACCGCTTATGGAAGCTACGAAGAACTAGTTGCAGATCCAACTGTTGATGCGATTTATGTTGCAACACCACACCCTGCACACCATGACAATGTCATTCTGGCACTCAATGCGGGTAAGCCTGTGCTCTGTGAAAAACCATTTGCGGTAAATTCGAAAGAAGCGCAAGCGATGATCGATGCCGCATCACGTAATTCAGTTGCACTGATGGAGGCAATGTGGGCGCGATTCTTACCTCATTATGCAAAGGTGCGAGAGATAGTTGATTCAGGAGTTTTGGGGCCAATACTTTCGATTCATGCAGATCATGGCCAACGACTTGCTGATAAAGGTATCGCTAGGTTAATTGATCCTGAATTAGCTGGGGGCGCATTACTTGATCTTGGAATTTATCCAATTTCCTTTGCGCACATGATCTTAGGCAACCCTTCACATATAACCTCAAAGGCGGTTATGACAGAAAAGGGCGTTGATGCGCAAACATCAATGATCTTCAGTTATGACAGCGGAGCACAAGCGGTCTTAACTACAACAATGATTGAACAGACACCATGTAGAGCAGTTGTTGCAGGTTTACATGGTTGGCTTGAAATTGATCGTACTTTCTACAATCCTGCCGCAATGCGGATTGTTCTCAATGATGGAACAGTTACCGAGTACCCAAATACCTACGCTGGCCATGGACTACGTGAACAAGCTGAAGCATTTAAACAATTAGTCAGATCCGGAAAATTAGAGTCTGACATTCTTACCTGGGCCGACACCGTGGACATTATGAAAAGCTTAGATACTGTGCGAGCACAGATTGGCTTGAAATACCCTTTTGAAGACTAGGCGCGAGCTAAATCTGCAACACCAACTAGACCTGCTTCATTACCAAGTTGTGCAGCAATAAGTTCGGGGTATGGGTGTTTTCCAGCAAAAGGCATGGTCCGCTCTAACGCTTCACGAGTTGGCTTTAACAAAATTTCGCCAGCATCAATAACTCCCCCGCCAATCACAAAACATGCAGGATCTAACAAAACAGATAGTGATGCGATTCCAGCACCAAGCCATTGACCCGTTGTATTAAAAGCAGCAAGAGCGACTGGGTCACCATCACGAGCAGCATCGGTAATTGCTTGCCCAGTTAGACCTGCAACCGTTCCATCTCCACGTGATAAAAGATTTCGTGCAATTTCTGGGCTCGCATTAATTGCTTCACGGGCATGGCGCAATAAAGCGTTTCCTGATGCGTATTGCTCAAAACAACCTCGAGCTCCACAACCACATAAATGTCCATCAGGGACAACACGAAGATGTCCAAACTCTGCGGCAATTCCAAAAGCTCCACGGTATAGAGAACCGTTTATGACAATTCCGCCACCAATTCCCGTACCAACGGTCAGCATCATCATGTGATTTGTATTCCGACCTGCACCAAATTTTGCTTCACCCCATGCTGCAGAATTGGCATCATTTTCAATAACTACAGGAAGACCTATCTGTGCTGTTAGCTCTGCATCTAGATCGACACCGTTCCAGTCGGCAATATTGGGAGTTGCAAGCATGGTCTTTCGATCTGAAGAAACAAATCCCGCTGCAGAAACTCCAACTGAAGTGACTTCAAACTTTTCCATTAACTCTTTAGCCGTTTCGGCGATAGTGCGAGTCAGTTCGACGCCACCTTGACGTGGAGTTTCTTTTCGAGCCGTGGCAAGAATCTTTCCATTCTCATCAACCACTCCACCAAGGACCTTGGTGCCTCCAACATCGATGCCTATCGTGTTGCCCATGAAAAATTCTATGCTTCTAAATGTGACTTCAGTTGAGCAAGAGCGGCATCGATTGTCGCCTTCTCCGCCTTTTGGCGCATCATCGCTGGAACATTCATCGACAGTGCGACTCCAAGTTCATAGGTGACCTCGGTTGTGTCTGCATCTATGGCTGAAATTGTGTACACGCCATCCATACTGGTCAGTAGGTCGGCTTCATCAAGGGAGAAAGAAAGTTTGCCGGGAGCTTGGCTCCAGTCGTAATCAAGAACTGGACGATCCTTCATCATTCCCGCATCAATGGTCATCTTTACCTTCGTGATGCGTCCCTGATCATCGTGAGCCAAACCTTCTGCGCTCTTGATCTGAGAAGACCACTCTGGATACTTGTCTAGTTCGAAGAGCGCCTTTTGAACCGCTTCAATAGGGGCGTCGATGGATATTAACGATTTGCTGAGATCTGTCATGGTGCAAGGCTACCCCCTTCCGCTTTTGTCTGCCTCCGCGCTAGCGTTCGCCCCATGAATGAAATCTCAATCCCTCCATTAGTTCCCGCAGCCACTGCCGGAAACCTCACCAATCTGATCGCTGAACGTGCCTGGTTTGAACCAGAGCGCATCATCATGTCTCGCCCACTGGGCGAGGGATGGCAACCTGTAACGGCCCGCGAAGTTGAAGAAGAGGTTCGCGCAACAGCGAAAGGCTTGATCGCTTCGGGTGTACAGATAGGTGATCGCGTAGCGATTATGGCTCGTACACGTTACGAGTGGACCATTCTGGATTTTGCTACCTGGTTTGCTGGCGGTGTCGTAGTTCCAATTTATGACACATCTTCTGCAGAACAAATTGATTGGATCCTCAACGATTCACATTCAGTTGCAATCATTGTTGAGACTCCAGCTCTTGCTGAACTTGTAAAGACAGTGCAGCCATCTCATACACGAAACATGTGGACCATGACTGAAGATGTTCTGACTGTTTTGCGTGAAGCTGGAAAGCACATCGGAGATGATGAAATTGATCGTCGTCGGAACGCAGTTACTCCGGCATCACTTGCAACTCTTATCTACACATCTGGAACTACTGGTAAGCCAAAGGGTGTGCAGCTCACACATAGCAACTTCCTTTCAGAGTGTGGAAATGTTGTGCAAGGCGCTAGCGAACTGTTCTTAAAGCCAGGAGGATCAACTTTGTTGTTCCTTCCAATTGCGCACGTGTTTGGTCGCATGGTTCAAATTGGTGCAATTTCCTCTGGGCTACACATGGCACATTGCAGCGATCCAGTTGGTCGTTTGCCGATGGATCTTGCTTCATTTAAGCCAACATTTGTGTTGGCAGTGCCACGTATCTTTGAAAAAATATACAACGGCGCAGAAGCAAAAGCAGAAGCTGCAGGTAAGGGAGATATCTTCCGCAAGGCTGCCGCTGTTGCAATCGCATACTCTGAAGCACTTGATAAAAAGAAAGTGTCGCCAATTCTTAAACTCAAGCATGGTCTGTTCGACAAGTTGGTCTACAGCAAGATTCGTGCCGGAATGGGTGGACGCGTAGAAGCCGCGATCTCAGGAGGTGCACCTCTTGGTGCCCGTCTTGGTCACTTCTACCGTGGAGCTGGAGTCACCGTTCTTGAAGGATACGGATTAACTGAGACAACAGCTGGAGCAACTCTGAATCTAGTTGGAGCTCAACGCGTTGGTTCTGTTGGACGTCCAATTCCTGGTACTTCAGTAAAGATTGCCGAAGATGGAGAAGTATTGCTACGCGGCCCAATCGTGATGGAAGGTTACTGGCAGAACCAAGCTGCAAATGATGAAGTATTTGATTCAGAGCGTTGGTTTAAATCTGGCGATCTAGGAAAGCTAGATGAAGACGGCTTCCTTTACATTGTTGGTCGCAAGAAGGAATTGATCGTTACAGCGGGTGGAAAGAATGTTGCTCCTGCCGTACTTGAAGATCGACTTCGCGCACACCCATTGGTAAGCCAGTGCATGGTAGTTGGAGACAACCAGCCATTTATTGCAGCGTTAGTAACTCTTGACCCAGATGCACTCAAGGCATGGGTTGCAAATAACAAGAAGGATGGCGCATCGATTGGTGATTTGATCAATGATCCAGATCTGATTGCAGTTGTTCAAACTGCAGTTGATGAAGCCAATAAGGCTGTTAGCAAGGCAGAATCAATTCGCAAGTTCACTCTGCTTTCAACGGACTTCACAATTGCTGGTGGACACTTAACCGCCAAGCTTTCAGTTAAGCGACATGTAGTTGCAAAGGAGTTTGCGAAAGAAATCGACGCATTATTCGCAAAGTGAACAATGAGCGGGTAACCCTCGCACAGGAGTTACACGATGGAATCGCCCAGGACCTGGTTGTCCTGGGCTTTTCCATTGATCAAGCTGTTTCCAAGTGTCAGGACGCGGATCTGAAAGATTCGCTACGACAGATCAGATTTACTACTACGGAGTTAATCGAAAAATTACGAAGGCAGATGCACGAGCTGCGTTCTTCAGAACCTCTCACGCTGCCCTCTGACCAGGTTGACACAATGTTTGAGACGGTAAGAATTGTGCAGGAAGTCTTACGAAACATTGAAAAGCACTCAGGTGCCACAAATTTTGAAATCCAAATCGCTGATAATGGAGTTGGTGGTGCTTCACCCAAAATGGGCTCATTCGGTCTAGGTGGCATACAAGAGCGGGTCGATAAACTCAATGGGGAAATCACCATTGCATCTAATAAGCAAGGAACAAGAATTGGAGTAAGAATCCCATTGGATAGGTAATGACGAGACTACTAATCATTGATGACCATGCGGTAGTTCGTCAGGGCCTAATCCAAGCTTTCAATGACAAAGGGTTTGCATCGGTTGAAACTGCCGGAACTCTAAAGGAAGCTCGCGCCAAGATTGCCGCCTTTAATCCAGAAGCGATTATTGTCGATCTGAACCTTCCAGATGGTTCTGGACTAGAAATTGTGCAATGGGCTCGTAAATTCTCAGCCGATCTGGCAATCATTATTCTCTCGATGAATGACCCCGCCCAGTTTGTAAAGATTGCACGCAGTTCAGGTGCGAACGCCTATTTATCAAAGAGTCAATCAATGCCAGCAATCATTTCATCGGTCACCTTTGCACTTTCAAATCCCGGTTCATTTACAAGCACCTTGACGCCAGATCAGCCATTTGATTTTGGCTTAACACCTCGAGAAATCGAAGTTCTTTACTTATTGGCAGAAGGAGCCAGTAACCTGGATATTTCATCAAAACTTTTCATAAGCATCTCTACCGTTAAAACACACATTTCGGCACTTATGAGGAAACTTCAATGTAGCAATCGGACTGCAGCGGCAAAAATTGCACGCGACAATGGATTCTTACTGTAAAAGTTTGTTAAATCGCTCTGACCAAATTTCCCAGCGCCAATTTTCAATAATCCATTCTCGACCCGCTAGACCCATAGCCTTCGACCCGTCTAAATCTTTAAGCAGTTTGACTGCTGCTGTTGCAATTTCTTGGTTGTTTTCTCCGTCTACAACAACTCCGGTTACACCATCTAGAACCGCATCCGGTGCTCCCCCGGATGATCCAGCGATGACTGGCAATCCGCAGGCACTTGCCTCTAGGTACACAATTCCTAAGCCTTCAACCTCTAATCCAAAAAATCTGGAGCGAGATGGCATCGCGAAGATATCTCCAGCAGAAATATACTTCGGTAACTGGGCATACTGAATTCTTCCGATAAAGCTGACGTGGTCAATCAGATTAAGATTTTGAACTAACTTCTTAAGGTGCGAAAGATAAGGACCTTGTCCCACCATCAGAATATGTGCGTTCGGAACACTCTTTAATATCTCTGGCATAGATTGAATCAGGCGATCCTGTCCTTTTCGGTGTACAAGACGACCAACAGAAACAATGACTCGCTTATTGTCCAACTTGAGATCTCTGCGTAATTGGGATGAGTCTTGTGGGGTGAAGTGATCAACATCGATCCCCGGTGCAATCTTTACCATTTTTTGGGCAGCTGCTTTAGATAGAGATTGCGAAATAGCTCGCTTGGTAAATTCTCCCAAGTAAGTAAGCGAATCAACACTTGTTCCGATTTTTCGCAGTGCACAATTGAAAGGGAAAACCTTGGCCCACCAAACTTCATGGCCATGAGTAAGTGCAACAGTTTTTCGAACCCCTGCTCTCTTCAGCGACCCAGACAACAACCCCAATGGTGCAGCCGCACCAAATGCAGCCACCTGAATATTTGAATCTTTGATTATCCGTGCCAGATTTCGCGCAATACGAGGTGTTGGTAACAAAATTTTTGCACGATCTCGAATAACGGTCACACCAAAATCCGATTTCCATGCTTCGTCATAGGCTTCAGAACCATTTTGCGCTGATGTATAGACAATTGTCCGCCCAAATGGTCTGCGTTCGATCAAACCAATTACAAAGGTTTCAATTCCACCTGCGCGTGGGCCAAAGTCATTGGTAACGAACAAGACTGGACTAGAAACGACGTGCTCCAACTAAAGGTTTTCTTCCGAGCGATCCACTAGGTGCAACCTTTACTCGTGAGCCAGAGCGCGGAGCGTGCACCATCTTTCCGCCGCCTAAATAGATTGAAACATGTGAAACGGGGCGACCATAAAATAGAAGATCACCTGGTTTAAGGGCGTTTAAGGCAACCTTTTTGCCCATTCGAGATTGTGCAGCAGATGAGTGAGGAAGTGAAACACCAGCTGTCTTATAGGCGCGCATTGTTAGCCCGGAACAATCCCAAGTAGTCATTCCAGCTGCGCCGAAAACATATCGATCACCAATTTGCGCAAGGGCATACTTAATTGCAGTTCCGGCGCGACCTGAGATTCCACTGGCGCTTTGCGCAGCTTTCAATGACGCGGCCTGGTCAGCGTTTTCCTCATCCTCTGCCAAACGAGCTAAACGTTCTCGTTCAGCTTTAGTCAACTTAGACAAAAGCTTTTCCGCCTCAGCTAACTTTTTTTGCGCTAAAGCAGATTGAGCAGTTAACTTCTTTTGGGCCGCAGCCACCAGGGCTAACTTGTCATTTACGGTTAAGGTCGTCGCATTTAATCTTTGCTGCGCCGTTTCGAACTTACGGAGCTGAGCAGATTTGCTGCGCGTAATGGCATCTAAAGCACCAGCAGATGAAAGGTATAAGGATGGGTCTGATGAAAAAAGGAGTTCAAAGCTTTGGCCAAAGCCACCTGATTTGTACTGCTCGATTGCAATTGCGCCTAAAGATTTTTGAAGAGCGGCAACTGATTGCCCTTGGATCTCAGCTTTGGCTTTGATTCCATTAAGGGTCTTAGTTAAGCCTGCTAACTTCACCTTCGCCTCTTGCGCACCTTCGGCGGCAGCGGTGGCATCTTCTTCTAGTTGGCGAATCTTGGCCTGAACCTGCGCCAGTGTTTGTGCGCCAGATGCGCTAACGGGTGCTAAAACACCAACCATCACCGCAAAGGCGGTCACAATGCGCAGCCAGAAAGACATAGGGACAAGGCTAACCGCGCCTAGACCCACCTCTCAACTTGGACAAGGCTGATTCGGCTGTGAATTTATACCTGGCTCAGGCGGTGCGAGCGTTAAATTGCAGTGGCGGTGTCAGGCCACTCTCAGCAAGCACGGTCAGGGCACCTACAGTCTCATCACTGAGCTGTGAGGTGTTATCCAGGAAGAAAGAGACCACACATGTATCGCATGCGATTGCGGCCATGGTGCAGGTTGAACAATCAATGATCATGCAATAAAGGTACAGAGAGCCACTGACAAGAATTACGGCAGGTGAGTAATACTTAGCGGCGTGAGCGTTGTTGCAACTTTGGTAGTCGGCAGCGATGGCTCTACTTCCAAAGAAAGCAGATCTGCCGGGATTAGTTCTCCTGAGGATCGAAAGGCGTTTCTACAACGGCGGCGCGAAGTTGATGTGATCATCGTCGGTGGAAATACCGCCCGTCATGAGCCTTACAACAGGACACCTGTCCCCCTTGTGGTGATCTCTAGGTCACTCGTTAATCCAGTTCAGGGAAATCACTTGGCTTTATTCTGGAACTGTTCTCCGGTTATGGCAATTGAAAAAGCTCGTGCTCTCTTTGGTGAAAAAATCTTGATTGAGGGCGGAATTTCGATGATCAATGAGTTGATTGAAAGTAAAAAGATTGACCAACTCGAACTTAGCGTGACTCCTGAAACAGGTGGCGATCACGCCATAGATATCAATCAACTGCTTGCTAATTTCTTGCAGGTGGAAAAACGCGAAGAATCGGGAACTACTTTTTATTCAGCTCGCAATTAGAAGGCTGAGATCAACGAAACACCCGTCACTGCTAAAGCAATTCCAACGTATTGAACTTTATGCAATCTCTCATTTAAGAATTTGAAAGCCAAAAGCGCGGTCGCAATTGGATACAAGGATCCAAAAACCATCGCAACGGAGACAAGTCCCTTTGTAGTTGCCACACCAAGCAGTAGATTGGCAAGGAAATCCGCTGCTCCGATAAAGATCAGTATCGGAAGGTCTTTCTTTGAAAACTTACCTGTCGTTCTAAATTTCAGTGCGAGTGCAATAGTCACAAAAAATGTAGCACCTCGCATGGACACCATCGTCAGCAAAGCGCTTTCTTGAGAACCAATAGACATAAAGGTGAGCGACATTCCAAAACCTGCTGCAGCACCCAGCGCCAAAAGCAACGGTTTAATTGGCAATCCATTTGAAAGTTCTGGCCCACTTGCACAAAAGACACCGATCAATGCGATGACAATTCCCAGCGATGCAAGCATCGAAAGTTTGTCGCCGGTCACAATTGCATACACCAATGGAATTACTGCACTCATTGAACTAATCGGTGCAACAACTCCCATACGTCCCGTTGATAGGCCCTCGTATAAACAGGCTAAACCGATGTAACCGAATAAACCTGCCAGAGCACCTGATAGAAGATATCCATCTAAGCCAGTTGCACGACCATATAAGTCTCCAGAAACTAGAACTATCAATAACCCAACTGCAAGACCAATAACCTGGGAAAAACCTAATACTGCAAATGGGTGATGCTTCTTACTGAGGCGACCTGCAAAAAAGTCAGCAGATCCCCAGAGTGCACTTGATAGAAGTGCTAAGAGTGATGCCATAGAGGCAAGGTTACCGCCCTGCCTCCCAAGATTCAGGCTCTAGCAACTTTATCCTTAGACAGTGGATGCGAATGGTTTTGAGCGTTTAATTGATCATCTTCGCACCGTAACCCCAAGAGCTGAATTAAGTCTGACTGAAGTTCCCGCCCCGCAAAAGTTAGCAACTTTTTCCTTTGCATTTTCCGTTGATGTCTCAAATGGACTTATTGGGGATCAAGAGAATGAAATCGCAAATGGTCGCTTCGTTTTGCTGCACGAGCCAGGTGGGCAAGCGACATGGGATGGCGAATTTAGGTGTGTGACCTTTGTGAGCGCCGATGTTGATCCAATCATGCAAGAAGATCCGCTTTTGCCAGAGGTCGGCTGGAGTTGGTTTCTAGAGTCTCTTGAATCAAATGGTTGCGTTTATAACTCGCCTAGCGGAACTGTCACTCGCGTGAGTAGCGCTTCCTTTGGAAAGTTGTCTCCACGCACCAATGAAACTGAAATTGAGATTCGTGCATCGTGGACTCCGATTGTCGGTGACCCAAAGGAGATCATTAATCACATCGTAAGTTGGTGCAATTTGATCTCCGAAGTTGCTGGTTTAGCTCCGGTACCTGAAGGAGTTTCAGCAATTTCCTCATCGCGCAGGCGCTAGTTATGAGTGAAGAGATTGTTGCTATTCCTCTTCTGCAGCCAAGTGCAGGTACCCCTGAAATCATTGAGACCGAAGAAGGCTTTAGATCCGCACTTAATCAATTAGCTCAAGGTTTGGGTCCGTTTGCTGTCGATGCAGAACGGGCGTCGGGCTTTAGGTATAGCGCACGGGCATATTTGATTCAGATCAAAAGAACTGATGGTGGTTTGCATTTAATTGATCCAATCCCATTTGGCCCTGGCCACCAACTCTTTTCTGAGCTCAACAATCTTCTCAACACCGATGAAGTAATTCTGCATGCAAGTACCCAAGATCTACCGTGCTTGCGTGAACTTGGGATAAATCCTGTAAAGCTTTTTGACACTGAATTAGCAGGCAGAATCGCTGGTTTGCCGCGTGTTGGTCTAGGCCCATTACTCGAATCACTCATGGGTGTTTTGTTAGCTAAGGAACACAGCGCAGCAGATTGGTCAGCTAGACCTTTGCCAAAAGATTGGCTGACATATGCAGCCCTTGATGTTGAACTTCTTGTGGAGCTGCGTAATCACATGTACAAAGTTTTAGAGGATGCAAAGAAGTTGCCTTGGGCGTTTGAAGAGTTTGCTTCGATTCTAAAAGCGCCACCAGCGCCACCTCGAGTTGATCCATGGCGCAGAACTTCGGGGATGCATAAGATTAAAAGACGTGATCAGCTTGCAGTAATTAAATCTCTCTGGATTGCCAGAGATGAAATCGCATCACAGCAAGATATCGCGGCAGGCAAATTACTCAATGACTCTGCAATTGTTGAACTGGCAATCGCGGTGCCAACAACAAAGAAGGAGTTTGAAAAGTGTTTAAGGCCTTTGGGTCTGCGCGCTAGATGGATGGAAAATCTTCAATTATGGCTAGATTCGATTGCAAGCGCGGTAGCGCTACCTGAGGATCAATGGCCAACAATGCGAACTAATGCAGATACTTTGCCTCCCATTAAATTGTGGCGAGATAAGTTCCCAGAAAAATTTGCTCCTTTGTCTCATGCACGTGCTGCCATCGAACTCATTGCCGAGGAAAATCAGATTCCGGTAGAAAACTTGATTACCCCTGAATATGTTCGTCGGGTTTGCTGGAAGCCGCCGGTCGGTGCGACATCAACTTTGTCGGTTTCAGAGGTTGAAAGCGCATTGTCTGAATTAGGTGCCAGAAAGTGGCAGATCGACTTGGTTGCCCCAGCTTTGGCAGCAGCCTTACTTGAGCGCGAACCGATCCCTGTCGAAGTTGCTGAACCGGTGACGGAAGAGGCTTAAGCAGGTACTGTCACAAACTCATACTGACGAGTAACATATGGCGCATAGCAAGAACACCTAGAAAAGGAAGCGCCATGACTCGCACAGTTGTCCTCGTTGATGCCGTCCGTACACCATTTGGAAAAGCCGGCGGCATGTATGCCGGTACACGAGCCGACGATCTTCTAGTCCGCGCTATCCGCGGTTTACTAGAGCGCAATCCTAAAATCGATCCAGCATCGATTGAAGATGTTGCTATTGCTGCAGCAACGCAAACAGGTGATCAAGGAATGAACATCGGGCGAAGTGCTGCGCTGTTGTCAGGTTTACCCAACACAGTTCCTGGATATTCAGTTGATCGCTGGTGCGCAGGTGCGCTGACAGCTGTGACGACAATTGCTGGCGCGATTGCAATGGGAACAAATGAAATTGCAATTGCTGGCGGCGTTGAGCATATGGGAAACCACCCAATGGGTGAAGGTATGGATCCAAATCCTCGCTACCTTGCAGAACGCATTGTGGAACAAGATGCACTTGCAATGGGTGCGACAGCAGAACGTTTACATGATCGCTTTCCGCAACTTACTAAGGAACGCGCCGATCGCTATGCAATGAATTCACAGGTAAAAACTGCAAAGGCATATGCCGAAGGAAAAATTCAACGCGATTTGATTCCAACCGCTGCGCGTAGCGCCGAACTTGGCTGGACAGTTGCAACTGCTGATGAAGCGCCACGTCC
>JBEINN010000114.1:0-3445 GCA_040378115.1 Candidatus Planktophila sp.
CCTTTATCCTCACCTAAAACATTGTGATTGAGTAATCCATCAGGGCGTCTCATTGTTGTGCTCCTAACGGTAGATACTCTGACAAATCTGCACGCACACCAGAGGCTGCGATCTTTCCATCAGCTAGCGCTTGACCCCATGTTAATTGACCGCATGCAAGTGCAAGCCAGGTTGAAGCATCCATCTCGATCGTGTTTGGTGGCGTACCACGTGTATGAGTTGGTCCTTCGCCACATTGAACCGCCGCATAGGGTGGAATGCGAACCTCTATCGCTCGTCCTGGAGCTTTAGAGGTCAACTGCGCAAGAGTAGTCTTAACCTGTTCAAGAATCTGAGGATCGCGCATCTGCTTATCCAAACAACCGTGGAAATGTTGAGGTGTGGGCGGTTGATAACTCATCTAGGGAAATAACCGCTTCATTAATAGTTAAGGCATCTCCCCCTGTTTTGCCAAGTTTTGTAATTACGATTGAATTCTTCATTGCCAAACCTTCCAGCCTTGAGGTGTATACAGGATCAATCGCAACAATTACACGGCCTGGAGTTTCGCTTAGCAAAGTAACTCCTGCATTTTCAACTGTGATTGTTGCGCCAACCTTATGTCGCAAAACCATCTCAGTTAATCCAGCAGATAATCCGCCTTGACTTAAATCATGGGCTGCTGCAAAGAATGAATTACCTTCAAGAAGTAGCTCGATTAGCCGCATTTCACGCTGTAAATCAGCGTCAGGGGATTGCCCAACACGTTGGTTATGAAGGAAGGCCCATTCGCTACCTGCAAGATCTTCATGGGTTTCACCAAGCAAGTACAGATCCAAACCTGCTTCAGTAAAACTCATTGGTGTGCGGGTGCGAACATCCTGGATGACTCCTAGAACACCGATGACCGGTGTAGGCAAAATTGCAACCGTACCCGTTTGATTGTAAAAAGAAACATTTCCGCCAGTAACAGGAAGTCCCATCTCTAAACAACCATCTGCCAATCCGCGAACTGATTCAGCGAACTGCCACATAACTCCAGGATCCTCCGGTGAACCAAAGTTAAGACAGTTAGTAACCGCCAATGGACGAGCACCAGCGGTTGCAATGTTGCGGGCTGCCTCAGCAAGTGCCAACTTTGCACCTTGATACGGATTTAGGTAAGACCAGTTTGCATTTGCATCGGTTGAGATAGCAACACCTAGGTTTGTTTCTTCATCAATTCGAACCATACCTGAATCATCTGGTTGAGATTGAATTGTATTTCCCTGTACATACTTATCGTACTGAGATGTTACCCAAGACTTATCTGCAAGGTTTGGCGCTCCCGCTAACTTGAGAACGGCGGCTTTTATCTCTGCTGTAGTTACGGGAATAGGAACATTTACCTTTTGGGAGTTAACTTGATTGATGTAATCAGGTTGAGCCAATGGGCGGTTGTAGACCGGGCCATCATGAGCGACGGTGCGCGGTGGAACATCAACTATTAATTCACCATTCCAGGTAATCTCAAGGTGGTTTCCATCTGTTACCTCTCCTATGACGGTAACGGTTACATCCCACTTCTTACAGATCTCAAGGAAACGATTAATCTTGCTGGGTTCGACGATTGCACACATGCGCTCCTGTGATTCCGACATCAGAATCTCTTCAGGTGACAGTGATGGATCGCGGAGCGGAACCTTGTCCAACTGCACCTTCATGCCGCCAGATCCACCTGATGCCAGCTCGCTTGTCGCGCAGGATAAGCCTGCTCCGCCAAGGTCTTGGATACCTACAACTAGATCTTCAGCAAAGATTTCAAGTGAGCACTCAATGAGGACCTTTTCAACAAATGGATCGCCAACCTGGACACTTGGGCGCTTAGTAGATCCACCAGCACCAAAGGTTTCAGATGCAAGCACAGAGACTCCACCAATTCCATCTCCACCAGTTTTTGCTCCATACAACACAACTAAATTGCCAGCACCTGCAGCCTTGGCCAACTTAATATCACTGTGCTTCATTACGCCAACACATAAAGCATTTACTAATGGGTTGCCGGCATAGGTTTCATCAAAGGTAACTTCGCCACCAATATTTGGCAGACCAAGACAGTTTCCGTATCCACCAACACCTGCAACGATTCCAGGCAAAACGCGACGGGTATCTGGTGCATCTGCGGGACCAAAACGAAGTGGATCCATAACCGCAATTGGTCTGGCACCCATCGTCAGGATGTCACGAACAATTCCACCAACACCAGTTGCAGCACCTTGATACGGCTCGATAAAGGATGGGTGGTTGTGTGACTCAATTTTAAATGTGACCGCATAGCCCTGTCCGACATCTACAACACCAGCATTCTCACCAATACCAACTAGCAAGGCATCAGATTTAGGGGCTTTTTCGCCAAACTGTTTTAAGTGAACCTTTGAAGATTTATATGAGCAATGCTCTGACCACATCACCGAATACATAGCTAGCTCAGATGAGGTTGGACGGCGACCAAGAATCTCTTTGATCCGTGCATACTCATCTGCTTTTAATCCGAGCTCTGCAAATGGTTGAGCATTTCCAGGTGTTGCTTGTGCAGCTGCAACGGTATCTAAGGCCATTACTTCACCATTGCGTGCAAGATTGATGTAAAGAAGCCAAGGCCTTGGGAAGATGGACCAGTTAACTCATTAATCGCATGCTCTGGGTGAGGCATGAGGCCTACGACATTTCCCTTTGCATTACTAATTCCAGCGATCAAGTTGCGGGATCCATTGGGGTTTTCACCTACATAACGGGCGATTACGCGACCTTCGCCTTCGAGCATCGCAAGGGTTTGATCATCGCACTGGAAAGATCCTTCTCCGTTCTTTAATGGGATCACAATCTTTTCGCCTTGCTTGAAGGAGCTTGTCCACGCAGTTTGATTGTTTACAACTTCTATCTCTTGATCGCGACATAAGAAGTGTAGATCAGAGTTGCGAGTTAGCGCGCCTGGTAAAAGATGGGATTCACAGAGAACCTGGAAGCCATTACAAATTCCAAGCACTGGCATTCCCTTGTTTGCTGCTTCAATAACTAACTCCATCACTGGAGCAAAACGAGAAATCGCACCGCAGCGAAGGTAATCACCATAAGAAAATCCTCCAGGTAGAACAACCGCATCAACCCTCTTTAGATCAGCATCGCCATGCCAAAGTGAAACCGCTTCAGCACCACCTACAACAACTGCACGTGCAGCATCACGAGCATCTAGAGTTCCTGGAAAGGTAATTACTCCTACGCGCATTACTTTTCTACCCTTACGACGTAGTTTTCAATTACAGGATTAGAAAGCAAAACCTCTGCTGCTTTTTCTACTTCAGCAAGTTGTGCAGCTGTTGGTTCACCTTCGACCTCGATCTCAAATCGCTTCCCTTGGCGAACAGATGTGGCAAAGGTGAATCCAAGTCGTGGCAAAGCTGACGCAACAGCGTTTCCTTGAGGATCA
>JBEINN010000115.1:0-3442 GCA_040378115.1 Candidatus Planktophila sp.
ATACCAGCCTTATTCAAAGCATATGTCCGAGAAGCAATTGCTTGAGCCTCAAGAGCTGCTATTGGCCATGATGATGGAACTTCACTTATCCCCCACAAATATTCATCTGATAGGCGAACAGAGTTAGTTATTTCTAGTCGATAACCAAGAGTTGATGCTTTGACGGCCTTAAACTGCATTTGCCCATATCGATATCTAGTTGTTGCAGATGAATGGGTTAATGAAACAACTCCATCAACACCTGGCATATACCGAGTTCCGCTCCAGCGAACAGTAAAGACTCTGTTTCTGGGCAAACTCGTTGTCTTTTTTCCAACAACAACACTTGGAACAACTGTCGATCCTAGAATAGAAAAGTTAAGTGAGCTCTTGTTTGGGATTATTGCAATTGGCGCAATATCTTGAGCATCGCCAATATCTCCATTAAAGATTTGAAGCGTTGCATCAGGAGTGCCTATTGCAATCCTTGCAGAACTCAAGAGATGGCCAATGTTTACTCGCAAGATTTTTGATTCATCCATGGGTTGGATCACTACATCTTTATAATAGTAATTCAGGATTGCAGAAGAAGTTTCACCGGCAAGGGCTTTGGAGCGAGCACCAATTTGACTTAGTCCTACTCCGTGCCCGTAACCAGCACCTGTAATCGAAAACTCAGTTGGTACCTCCAGGGCAGTAGCTTGAGGCGGAATGATTACAACTAAAGCCAAGAGTAGAACGACTGGCTTAAACATCCTCATCAATTGCTGCGCTCTTTCCAAGATGTAAGAATTCTTGATATGCATCGATTACTTGATTAGGTTCGCCACGTTGAATCAACTTACCTTTGTGCAACCACGCCACATCATTGCAAGTTTCTCGAAGTGTTTGCATTGCATGGCTTACAAGGATCAATGCCCGATCATCGCTTCGCAATTCTTTGACTCGGTTAAGACTCTTTTCTTTAAACTTTGCATCTCCAGTGCTGAGTGCTTCATCGATTATCAGGATATCGGGGCGAACAGTTGCAGCAACTGAAAAAGCTAGGCGTGCATACATTCCTGATGAATAAGTCCGCATGGGCGCATCAATTGCATCACCTAGCTCTGAAAAATCTGCAATCTCATCGAAGTGACCTTCGATCTCATCGCGAGACATTCCTGCAGCTAAACCACCTAAAAAGACGTTGTCTCGGCCTGACATAGCTGGATTAAATCCAACTCCTAGCGCTAACAAGGTGCTTACCGATCCATAAACTTCGATGCGGCCTTGTGATGGAGGCAGGATTCCTGCAACGCAACGCATCAGAGATGACTTGCCTGCACCGTTGGTTCCAATGACACCTAGAACTTGTCCGTACTCAACATCAAGATTTACATCATCCAGTGCGCGAACAACACGAGTTTGTTTTCCACTACGACCGAGTGCCTTGACACGTGCCTTAAGAGTTGGTCTGCGATCAATCGCGGTCGTGTAAGTAAGCCCGACATTTCTAATTGAAACGGCGAGCTCATTCGTTTTATGAAGATTAGAGGCGGACAGCGAACTCACGCTCCCTCGACAAGAAGAAGTAAGTACCGATAAAGAAGATGCCTGTTGCCCAGGCTAATCCTTGAAGCATGCTCGATGTTTGAGGCACTTCACCCTGAACTAAAGCACGTGACCACGAATCCAAGATTGGAAACAGTGGGTTAACAATTTCAAGAGCTTTGAGGTTTGGATTCAATGCAGATGCTTCATACAAGATTGGAGATAAATAAAGAAGTGTTCTTGTCAGATATGGTAAGAAACTTGCAATATCTCTAAAGTAAACATTGATGCATGAAATTGTGATTGCGAGACCAAGTGCAAGAAAAACAGTAATCAACAGGACAGGAATAGCCCATAGCATTTCAATTGAAAACGGTGATCCCATAACCGCCTTAATGACTAAGAAGACGATTAGTGTTGGAATAAATTTAAAGATTGCAATCACGACTGCTGAGATTGGCAACATGATTCGCGGGAAAGCGGTATTTAGAATGAGCCGTTGCCCTGCCGTGATTGATTTGACCCCCCCAGTTAATGAATTAGCCACTAAGTAAAAGAGGAAAAGACTGGCAGTTAAATGTACATAACGCGAACTATCTGTTGTTCCGCCAATAATGATGATCAAAATAAAGTAAACACCCGATAGCAACAATGGATTTAGTACTAGCCACAGCTGGCCAAATACCGAATCAAAATGCTGTTCGCGAAGTTCAGATTTTGAGTATTCAGAGATAAAGGTTCTACGAGACCACAAGGATTTCCAGTACTTACCCAACTTGGGCAGGCCGGCTCTAAATGGCTCATAAACCTGCAATGGGGTACTCACGGAAGCAAGGTTACCGCAGGGGCTAGTGACTTCGGCGATGTGAGAAATCCAAGCCCCCACGAAATGTGCATTGTGAGCAAAATAGTTGGTAAACAAAGAATCTCACCCATGCTCTTACCAATTATTGTCGAAGCTCCCAGGATAAACACTGAATACACAAGTGCAGGAATAAAGAAAATTGGGGAAATCAGAGCCCCAAAAAGGATTGATAGCGATGTTGCAACAACGGTAAATGGTGGAGCGAGGTATCTGTAGTTGATGCTTCCTTTATGTCTTCTTGAAACAACTCGTCGCCAGCGACCGTATTCGAAGTACTGTTTTGCAAGAGCTTTAATTGTCGAGCGGGGACGATATATAACTTTAAGTCTGGGATCAAAATAAATTACACCACCGCTTTGGCGTAAACGAAAGTTGAGTTCCCAATCTTGTGCTCGAGTAAATCTTTCATCAAACCCACCTACTGCGAGTAATGCTTCTTTTCTAAAGCAGCCTAAGTACACGGTGTCGGATTCTCCAGCACCTCCTCCGGTGTGAAAGCGAGATGCTCCAACCCCAAGAGGGCTGCGCATTGCTCGAGCAACAGATCGTTCAAAAAGTGAAATACCTTCAGCTGCCATGATCCCGCCAACATTTACTGCCCCAGTTTCATTAAGAATTTGAAAGGCGGTTTCACAATAATCAATTGGAATTTGTGAATGTCCATCAACCCGAACAATGATTGAATAGCGAGTTGCAACGATAGCAAGATTCAAGCCTGCAGCGGTTTTTCCAGTTGGATTTTCAACGACGACAACACGTGAGTCTTTAGCTTCGAGCATCTTTGCAATTTTCATCGTTTCATCCTGCGAAGGACCCACAGCAAGGATTACTTCAATAGCTCCGAGAAAATTCTGAGACAAGATCGAATTCACTGAATCCTCGAGATACTTTTCCTCGTTCAGGACAGGCAGGATGACCGAGATTTCTCGCTTCGGTGAGCCAAATAACGTGTTCGCTGATGTCGACATAACGCGTACACGCTATCGCTCAAGTACTCTCTGACAGTGAAATCAACGCGGGCAATTCGGATTATTACCTCACTATCTGTGGGAGTAGTTCTGATTTCCG